>JAENXB010000012.1 GCA_016649785.1 Flavobacteriaceae bacterium | reverse complement strand
GAAGGGTTTTGGTAAAAAGTTCGATCTCGTTTTATGAATTGCATTACACCATTCAGATCGCTATGGGCTGGGGAAATTATCATTTATATGAATTTAAGATTGGGAATTACCGAATTGGTATAATTGATGACTATTTTGATGAGCCTGAGTCTGGAGATTCTGAAATTATTGACGCTAAGGAAATAACTTTAGAGGAAGTGCTTTCAAAAGGAGACGTCAAAAGCTTTTCTTATGAATACGATTTTGGCGATGGCTGGAGTCATTCCATTGTAATTGAAAAAACCATGCCTTTAGAACAGGATAAATATTATCCCGTTTGCCTTAAAGGAAAACTCAATTGCCCGCCTGAAGATTGCGGAGGTTTATATGGATATTACAATCTTTTGGAAATAATTTCAAATAAAAAACATCCTGAACATAAGGAAATGATCGAGTGGATTGGCGGTAGATTTGATCCAAATGAATTTGAGGTTGATGATGTAAATGATGCTTTTGAAGATATTGAAGGAATTATGGGGGAGGATGGCGATCACGGATTTTTTTAAATATGAAAGTTAACAAAGAACATTTATTAATAATTTCAATACTGAATTGCTAAATAAGGAACAACAATCCAGCCTTTGGCGGTAAGGAGCAGCAAGGACAAAAAAATGCCTAAAAGGGTTACAATAATTTATTATTCGTGCATTAGTGGCTATTTTTGGGGATTAGACTTTTTAAATAAAAACACGTTTATACATCATAAAATTTATTAAAATGCAAATTAAAATAATCAACAAATCTTCTCATAAACTGCCGCATTACGAGACAGAGGCTTCTGCGGGAATGGACTTGAGAGCCAATATTTCTGAAGCCATTACGTTAAAACCTTTGGGGCGTTGTATTGTCAAAACCGGTTTGTTTATTGAATTGCCATTGGGATATGAAGCACAGGTTCGTCCACGCAGCGGTTTGGCGATTAAGAAGGGAATAACCGTACTGAATTCCCCCGGAACCATAGATGCCGATTACAGGGGCGAAATTGGCGTAATTTTGGTCAATCTCTCCAACGAAGATTTTACCATCGAAAACGGAGAACGCATTGCACAAATGGTGATTTCAAAACACGAACATATTTCCTGGCAGGAAGTGGAAATTTTGGAAGAAACCACACGGGGAAAAGGCGGTTTTGGAAGTACGGGAGTAAAATGATTTTTAATTCTGCATTTTTCAAAAGAATTTTTTCAAATATACCAGAAGAAATACAAAACCTGAATGATGTAAATCAATAAAGGAAAAATCAAGAGAAAAAGCAATAAATTTTGGGACAAGGAACTATGAAGAGCAAAATATACATTAAGGATTGGTTATTATTAAAACCCTATAAAAAACATTCGAAAACAGATTTATATTATCTAAAATTAAGTAACAGCGTTAAAAGGGCCATTAATAATGGGAATACTTTTACATTATATCGATTTTTAGATGAAAATGACATCAATCTGTTGTCCTGCTTCTTAACTTCGTATTTTGAAGATATTATTTCAGAAACCAATGTTTGGAATTCCTTTACAGCGAAACACACGGAGCTTTATGGGAAAAGGCTTCCTTTTTTTAATACAGATATTTATTTTGAAAACGAAGTTAATCCTCAGGATGTCGCCTTTTTAATTTGGTATTTTATAAATACAATACAACAAAATACTTTTATTGGTCCGTACAGTGAATTTATACTGGATATAGGGACTTCTATTGCTGATGTTTTGGAAGAGGAATATGAATATGCTCCCGAAAATGAAGTTCTAAAATCCTGCTATTCCTTAAATCCAGAAACGGATGATTATTACAAAATCCGAGAATTTTTGGAGAAAATATTCAATAAAACCTATTTATTCTATATAGATACCGCTTTAAGCCTTACAGATTTAGAATTGGATATAATTAAAGAAAAAAAAGATGATGAGGAGTTTCTTCTAAATTATCTCAGGGAAAATAGAGATAAATTTTTATTTAGAGCAACTACCAAATTATTGAGTTTACATGCTCAGGAATGGGCAAGTTTGATTTTGGGAAAAGAGCATCCCCTCACTCCGGAAATCGAGAATTTATCCCCAAGGATTTCCGGGTTATTTCTTTATAAGAGCAAAAATGAAAGCTCCATCTATCTTGAACATATATCTTCCGGCAGAAAATTTGAACTAAAAAAATCCTCATTTGAAGCGCATATTTTTCTTGACAAAAAAGATACAATGATATATATAGGGATGGTGCAGTGGAAAGGGGAATGGTGGTTTTCCGGAATTAGTTTTCATCAAGATTATGATGAGGAAATAATTTTGAATGAAAAAAACTCCTTAGAATCTCACTCTGTGGTAAACTTTATAGATCATAAAGAAAGGGGACAGGAGGTTAAAGAAGCCTTAGAACTACACAAAAACGCCTTTATTAATTATAATAATGGCTCCCAAATCGCTTTTTTAAAATCTAATGAAATTGATGATTTCGTCACCAATTATTATAAGTACTTTAATGCATCTTTGAAATTAAATAATAAGGAGAATGATCCTTTTGATGATTTGGAAGATGATTTTTGTGTTGAAAAGGAAAAAATATTAGAATTCCCTGAAGATGAAAAAAACGCTTTAGTCTTTTTTAATCCGGTTTCCGGCCTGGAATTTGCCTTTGGGGTTAACAACGCATTTCCGGTAAAAGAAAACCCATTTTATGAAGAACCTTTTAGCAATGAAGATTTTTTTAATTTGTTAATTTCAAAAGATTTTTCTAAAGAATTGGTGTTGTATTGTGTAGAAAATTTTAAAGAAAAATCGCCTTTTTTTAATTCAGAACCTACTAAAAACTATGAACAGGATTTAGATTTTCTACTTCGGTTCTTTAAAGCTAATGAATATCACAGCAAAGCTAATATCACTTTTTCAGGTAGAAATAAGATTTAATGACGGCTATTTATATAAAAAAATGGAAATAATTGTCCTAATGGCTGAAAGGCTAAATTTTTGAGGAAACTACAAGCCGAAGGCTTTGGCAGCACCGGAACAAAATAATAAATTTATTAACTAATAATATGAGAGAATATGATAAACAAGATGCAGAAGAAATAGATTAACAATATTTCTAAAATCTCACATCTCAATTCTAACTACTCAATACTAATTTTAAATGAAAATAATTGTGCCAATGGCAGGTCGTGGCTCACGTCTTCGTCCACATACTTTAACCATTCCAAAACCTTTAATTCCAATTGCCGGGAAACCCATAGTTCACCGCCTGGTGGAAGATATCGCAAAGGTATTGGACGAAAAAATTGACGAAGTCGCCTTTATCATTGGTCGGGATTTTGGAAAGGAGGTAGAGACAGATTTAATAAGAATTGGCAAAAGCCTTGGAGCCAGGGTGAGTATTTATTACCAGGATCAACCCTTAGGAACAGGCCACGCAATAATGTGCGCTAAGGATTCCCTTCAGGGACCGGCGGTGATCGCTTATGCAGACACGCTTTTTAAAGCCGATTTCGCGTTGGATAAAGAAGCTGATGCCGTGATTTGGGTAAAGCAGGTTGAAAATCCCAGCGCCTACGGCATTGTTAAGCTCAATGAAAAAAAGCAAATTACCGATCTGGTTGAAAAACCAAATGAATTTGTGTCAGATCTGGCGGTCATCGGGATCTATTATTTTAAGGATGTTTCTGTTTTAAAAGCTGAGCTGCAAGAAGTTTTGGATAAAAATATAACCCGTGGCGGCGAATATCAAATCAACGATGGAATTAATTCCATGAAACAAAAGGGTTACATTTTTGTACCGGGAAAAGTAGATGAATGGATGGATTGCGGCAATAAAGACGTCACCTTGGAAACCAATGGGAGAATGCTCAATTTTCTTCATAAGGATGGAGAAAAACTGATTTCCGATTCAGTAAAGATCACAAATTCTGAAATTACAGAACCTTGCTTTATTGGGGAAAACGTGGTCCTGATAAATTCAAAGATCGGCCCGAATGTTTCAGTTGGAAACGGCACAAAAATTGAAAATTCAACTATTAAAAACAGCCTTATCCAAACTAAAACTGAAATTAAAAACGCCAATCTGGAAAACGCTATGATCGGAAATTTTGCAAAATTCAACGGAAAATTTACTCAGATCAGCATTGGGGATTATTCGGTTTTGGAATAATCCAAGCTTTGCCGGATCATTCTGTATTTGAAATAATTAAGATCTTAAAGTGAAAATAAAAGGCTACATATTTAAACTGATTTTTTTTGGAATTTCATCTTCTTCCGCAGTAAATGCACAGGAGGGTGAAATTCCTGTTCAGGATGTTGATGTAGTTGATAATACCCTGGCAAGCGATGCGTTTCAGGAGCATTTTTTTGAAGCTCTCAAACAAAAAGCGATTGAGAATTACGAAAAGGCAATTATCGAGCTCAAGGCTTGTGAAAAACTTCAGCCAAATAATGCCGTGGTCTTTTTTGAGCTTGGGAAAAATTATAAATTGCTGAAAAATTTTGAGTTGGCTATTTCAAATCTGCAAAAAGCAAACAGGTTACAGCCCAATAAGGAATGGGTATTGGTTGCATTAATGGAGGCATATTACTTTAAAGGCGACACTGAGCAGGCGATTTTAACAGCTCAGGATCTGATTGCTTTCAACTCCAAATATTATGAAAACCTGGCAAATCTGTATTTTAAATCTCAGCAGTTTGATAAGCTTTTAGCCTTATTGGACGACCTGGACAGCAAAATGGGAATTGATGAATTCAGGAAGAGTTTGCGGCTTCAGGTTTACGCTACAACCAATAATACTTCAGCACAAATTGAAACCTTGAAGGAGGCCATCTCTGCCAATCCTGATATCGAAACCAATTACCTTAGTTTGATTTTGGTTTATAGTGAAGAGGGAATGGAAAAGGAAGCTTTTGAAATTTCGGAACAAATGCGGCAGGCTTTTCCAACTTCAAAAGTGGTTCATCTGGCGCTTTACAAATTTTATCTGGATGCCAATAATACTGCCGAAGCCATAAAATCCATGAGAATTGTTTTGGAAGCCGAAGAAATTGATCCCGAATCTAAAATCAAGGTTTTAAATGATTTTTTGATTTTTGTAAATAATAACCCTTCATATGAAAATGAGTTAAAACAGGTTGTCGAACTATTTTCAGAAAAAGAAAACAGCCCAGAGATCTATCAAAAACTGGGTGAATTTTATCTTATCAACAATGATAAGCAGAAGGCTCTAACTTATTTTGAATTAGGGATAGCCGTAAATTTGGATAATTTTGAGTTGCTTCAAAACACCTTGCTTTTACAATTGGAACTCTCAAAATATGAGGAAGCTTTAAAATTGAGCAAAACTGCGTTAGAAATATTTCCGGTCCAGCCAATACTATATTTGATAAGGGGTGCGGCCTTAAATAAACTGCAAGCTTTCCGGGAGGCGGAGGAAATTCTTACATTTGGCCTGGATTATGTAATAGATAACAAAATAATGAAAGTTGATTTTTATGAGCAGTTGTCTATTGCTTATGCTGGATTAGGAAATGCCCAAAAAACTCAGGAATTCCTCGAAATGGCCAATCAACTAAAAAAAGCAGCCAATTAAATGTATAAAAAAGCATTCACAATTATAAGTATTTGCATTCTTCTCGCTTCCTGCGGAAGTAAAAAGAAAAGCCTGGAAATTGAAGATCTTGCAACTGCCAGGGTTGTTGCCATGCATTACAATAATGAACCCCGTTTTAAAACAATAAATAGTCGGATACGTTTAAAATATCAGGATCAGGACCGTTCACAATCGGTTACGGTAAGTTTCAGGATGCAGAAGGACAGTGCTATTTGGATGAGCGCGCAAATATTGGGAATTCCATTGGCGAAGGCACTCATTACCAAAAACAGGGTAAGTTATTACGAAAAAATAGGCAAAACCTATTTTGATGGCGATTTCAGCCTGCTCAGTAAATGGCTGGGAACTCCGCTGGATTATCAAAAACTTCAAAATTTGCTCATTGGCCAAAGTATTTATGATCTGAGAGAGCAGCGATATAA
The DNA here is from genome assembly GCA_016649785.1 of Flavobacteriaceae bacterium. Taxonomy (GTDB): domain Bacteria; phylum Bacteroidota; class Bacteroidia; order Flavobacteriales; family Flavobacteriaceae; genus Gillisia. The sequence goes on along the minus strand of JAENXB010000012.1, from coordinate 17,123 downwards.
ATTAACCGAGTCTGCCCGCGGGTATCAATTGGTTCCTTCATTAGAACTGGATATTATAAAAAAAATAATTCTAATGGATTCAAAAACTTTTAAAGCAATAGCGGAACAATTTTCACAGGAAAAAGAAAACAGGAATGTTACCGTTACTTATTCAAAATATCAGAGTGTAGAAAATCAACTTTTTCCAGAAGACATAAAAATTATTGCCAATGAAACCACTAAAAGCACTCAAATAGATATTTCATATCGTTCAGTAAGCTTTGATGATCCGGTGAGTTTTCCTTTTGAAATCCCTGCAGGATATGATGAAATTGTGATAGAATAATGAGAATTCTAAACCCTACACTTCAATTAGTTTTGTTAAGCTTCCTTTTTTTTGGAGGACTGACCGTGCAATCCCAAAACACTAAGGAAGATCTTGAGGAACGGCGCCTTGAACTCAGGGAAGAGATCCAGAAGATCAACAGCTTAAGAAGTTCGAATAAATTAAGAGAAAAATCGGTGCTTACCGAGGTGGAAGATCTTGACAGACAAATTCGCGCAACTGAAAAGTTGATCAAAGTGACCAATCAGCAAGCTAATTTGCTAACCCGGGATATCAACTCCAATACCAACAAAATTCAGCAACTTCGTAAGGAATTGGTAAAACTCAAGGAAGATTACGGGCAGATGATCGAGAAATCCTATAAGAGCAAATCCCAACAGAGCAGGATAATGTTCTTGTTATCCTCAGAAAGCTTTTTGCAGGCCTATAAACGGCTTCAATATATGAAACAGTACGCAAATTACAGAAAGAAGCAGGGAGAGGAGATAAAACAAGGTACGCAGGAATTACAGGTATTCAACACCAACTTATTAAAGCAGAAGAAGGAGAAGGATAAATTAATAGCCGAAAACAGGGAAACCAGGGCGCAACTCGGAAAAAACAGTCAGTCCCAACAAGTATTGATCAAAAGCATCCGGCAAAAGGAAGGCCAGTTTGCTTCTCAAATCAGAAAAAAACAACAGGAGATAGATGCCATTGACAGGCAAATTGATGAAATTATTAGGGCTTCTATCGCTGCGGCTAACAAAGAAAGCGGTTCCACTTCCCGAAATACATTTGAATTAACCCCGGAAGCGAAAGCTCTTGCCGCAAATTTTGCGAGCAATAAGGGGAAACTTCCGTGGCCCGTACGCTCGGGCGTGGTAACCATGCGATTTGGGACCCAACCGCACCCAATTGTAAAATCTACCACCATTAACAGCAATGGGGTGAGAATAGATACCGATAAAGGAGGAAAAGCACGAGCTATTTTTGGAGGAACGGTAAGCGAAGTGCAAGCCGTAAAAGGCGCGAATAAGGCGGTTATGGTAAGGCACGGAGATTATATCACCATTTACAACAACCTTTCAAAGGTATTTGTGACCAAAGGAGATACAGTTTCTTTGGGTCAGGATTTAGGAGAAATAGCCACCAGCACTAGCACCGGGAAAACCACCCTTCACTTTTTGATCTATAAAAACACCGATAAAATGGATCCCGCCGATTGGATCCTGAGAATGTAAAAAATTTGGTAAATCAACACTTTTCAAAGTGGATTTATCAATAAATTACCGGGTACTAATGAGAGGCTTAAATAATAAAGGATTGGTTTTAATCTAAAAACAAGGCTTTAAGCTCGGTCGCATCTTTTGGTTTCATTTTTCCTGCCAGGACCAAACTCAATTGTTTTCTTCGTAAGGCGGCAATAAAACGGTCTTTTTCAAGCTTTGTTTCCGGTTCCAGGGCAGGAACGGCAACAGGAATTCCGGTTTCGTCTACTGCCACAAAAGTGTAAATGGCTTCATTGGCTTTACTTTTCATCCCACTTTCCCTGTCTTCGACCCAAACATCAATAAAAATTTCCATGGAGGTTTTAAAAGCCCGTGAAACCACAGCTTCTACAGTTACCACGCTGCCCAGCGGAATAGCTTTATTAAACGCTACGTGGTTTACAGAAGCGGTTACAACAATTCTGCGGCTGTGTCGTCTGGCAGCAATACTGGCAGCGCGATCCATTCTGGCCAATAATTCGCCTCCAAATAGATTGTTCAAAGGATTGGTTTCACTTGGTAAAACCAGATCGGTAAGGATGGTACGGGAATCTTTGGGTGTTTTTGCTTGCATTTGGCCAAAGGTACAGCGCGACTGGACTTTTTACAAGTTAATAAACTATTAAAGTTCCTGGATGAGCATCCAGGCGCCCTCATTAGACTTTTTGGCTTTTCTCAACATTTCCATCGCTTCCGTTTTGGTTTGGAAACTTCCATAAACCACCTGGTGAAGCTTGAATTTATTCTCACCAATATATCGGGCATTAAAACCTTCATTTTTAAGTTCATCCACTTTTAGATGCGCATTTTCTTCCACCCGGAATGCTCCGGCGACAATATGGTAATTGCCAATTTGATTGATTACGGTAAAAGTAATTTCGGGTAAAGGATTGTCTATTATAAAAGTGGCTTTTTGTATTTTTTGTTGCAATTGTGATTCTGCCGCCTGATGTTCGGCTACATTGTGCTGGGTTACCTGGTTGCTATAGATGTTCAGCCCTGTAAATCCCGCAAGGCCAAAGGCGATTAAACCAATTGCGGCATATTTTAAGTAAGATTTGCTATTTCTTCTTTCAGGTGTGAAACGTATTGGTGCTTTCTCTTCCAGTTCCTGCACTTGTTTTTTCAAAACTTCCCTTTTTATGGAGGTTGCCGGAACATTCCCCAATCCAAAAGCTTCTGCCAGGTAATTGGTGTTTTCAAGAGGTTCAAATTGTAAAGTATCCTCGGAAGAAAGTGAAAATCCACCGATATTTTCAAGATGAACCTTGTTTTCCTTCTCCAATTGAAGGTTCAAATTATGAACAAATTCTTCTATTTTATATACTGAAGCCGGATAACTAAGTCCTTCGGCACCGGCAAGATAATTTGCCAATAAACCGTCATTTTTCTTCAGTTGTGCATTAAATGAAATAAGTTTTTTGGGAGGATAAAAAGCTTGTGACTTTTCATCAAATTGGGCCGAAACCTTTTGAGTTAAAAATGCTCCGAAACCGGGCAAAATAACACATTCGTATCGGTACAGTAAATCGGAAATGTGGGTGGCTATTGTCATTGAAACAAATGTAAGATATTAAGTGCAGGCATAAATTTAGCCAAAGATTTGTTATTAACAAATCTTTTTACCAGTATTTTCTGAAGAACATTGGTTTTCTTATTTGTTGAAAATGAATGTATAACGAAGGAATTGTACTATTTTTAATCTTGATTTTTAAGGGAAATCACGATCCATTTAAAAGTTGAAAGTTAGCTTTTGTCGTATTGGTTGATAATTATACCATTTGATAACCGCGATTTTGATTCTTTTGAAGACCTGCAAACTTATGGAACAGTCTGATTTATTATACATTTTAGCCTTGCAAAGTGTCCCAAATTTGGGGGATAGCACCGCAAAAAAGCTGATCCGGAAATTGGGTTCGGCCAAGGCCGTATTTAATGCAAGAAAGGAAACACTTTTAAAAATTGACGGGGTAGGAAATATAAAATTGAAAGGGCTGAACAGCAAGGAACGATTGCTCGCTGCAGAGGCGGAATTGAATTTTATTGAAAAGAACAATATTGAGTTTAGTTATTATCAGGATGAAAATTATCCGGAAAAACTCAAACATTGTCTGGATGGCCCCATCCTGCTTTTTTCCAGGGGTAATATCGATCTCAAAAATAAAAAAATTATCAGTATCGTAGGGACCAGAAGGGTGACCACTCAGGGAATTTCATTTTGCGAGAAATTTATTGAAGAGCTGGCGCCTCTCAATCCTGTAATAATATCCGGATTTGCTTATGGGGTGGATATTACGGCCCAAAAAGCAGCTGTGAAAAATGGCCTGCAAACCATAGGCTGCCTGGCTCATGGATTAAATCAGATCTATCCCAAAGTTCATGAAAGATACGTTTCTGAAATTGAAGAAAACGGTGGATTTTTTACCGATTTCTGGAGCAGTCAGGAATTTGACCGCAACAATTTTTTAAAACGAAACCGAATCATTGCTGGATTAAGCGAAGCTACGGTAGTAATTGAAAGCGCTGAAAAAGGCGGTTCCCTGGTAACTGCCGATATTGCAAATTCCTATAACCGCGAAGTCTTTGCCGTCCCGGGGAGGCCAACCGATAGCCAGAGCAGGGGATGTAATAATTTAATAAAATGGCAAAAAGCCCATTTGCTCACCTGCGCAGCAGATATGATCTATATCCTGAATTGGGATATAAATCCTACAAAGGCTCCCCTACAAAAACAATTGTTTATAGAATTGGAACCACGGGAACAACTGGTTTACGATTATTTAAATGAGGGAGGAAAACAACAGTTGGACATAATTGCCTTGAAATGCAATATGCCTACCTATAAAGCAGCAGGTGTTTTATTGGAAATGGAATTAAAAGGAGCCATAAGACCACTTCCGGGAAAACTGTTCGAGGCTATTTAATAGCCAAGTTTTGTCCTTACCCTTTTTAAAACCTCATCTGCAAATTTTGAAGCTTTTAGAGCGCCTTTTTTTAAAGCCGCATCTATTTCCTCGGGATGATCCATATAATAATTGTAAAGTTCCCGTTGCTTCTCAAATTTTTGAACGATCAACTCAAACAGGGCTTGTTTTGCGTGTCCATATCCATAATTTCCGGCGAGGTAGTTGTCGCGCAATTGTTCTAACTGATCCTTTTCTGCCAATAATTTATATAGCGCAAATACGTTGCAGGTATCTGGATTTTTGGGTTCTTCAAGAGGAGTACTGTCCGTTTCAATCCCCATGATTTGTTTTCGAAGCTGTTTGTCCGATAAGAAGAGATTTATGGTATTTCCTTTGGATTTACTCATTTTATCCCCATCAGTCCCGGGAATATATTTTGTTTCCTCCTGGATTTTGGCTTCCGGAATTACAAAGGTTTCTCCCATTTGGGCGTGAAACCGGGAAGCTACATCTCGGGTCATTTCCACATGTTGTAACTGGTCTTTTCCTACGGGAACAATTTCGGCATCATATAAAAGAATATCGGCAGCCATAAGCATTGGATAGGAAAATAGTCCGGAATTGACATCTTCCAGCCTATCGGCTTTATCTTTAAACGAATGTGCCAAAGTTAAGCGCTGATATGGATAAAAACAGCTTAAATACCAGGACAATTCGGTTACCTGTGGAATATCGCTTTGGCGATAAAAAACGGTTTTTTCAATATCCAATCCAAAGGCAAGCCAGGTTGCTGCAGTGGAATACGTGTTTTCACGTAAGTCTGCCGCATTTTTTATCTGGGTGAGCAAGTGCAGATTGGCAATAAATAAAAATGATTCGTTTTCGGGCCGGTTGGCCATTTCAATTGCCGGGATTATTGCACCAAGTAAATTTCCTAAATGTGGGGTTCCGGTACTTTGCACACCGGTAAGAATTCTGGACATGGATTTTTTAAATTTTCACAAAGGTACTTCTTTTATGGAATTGGCTTAATTCATTTTAGTATTTTTGCCTTCTATGAAGATATTCAAGTCTGTTTTAATTTTAATCTGGCGAATTTGGTTTTACATCCTGATGGGCTTACCCATAATAGTTATGTTGCCATTTTTGTTGATCTTCTCTTCTTCAGAAAAATTCTATACTCAATATTTCTATTGTACCCGCATTTGGGCTAAAACCATTCTGTACGGAATGGGATTTATTCCGAAGAAAATTTCTTCAGCAAAACTGATAAAGGACAACAGTTATATGTTTGTGGCCAATCATTCGTCAATAATCGATATTATGATGATGCTGGCGGTAATAGACCATCCTTTTGTGTTTGTGGGAAAAAAGGAACTTACAAAAATTCCGTTGTTCGGATTTTTTTATAAACGCACCTGTATATTGGTGGACAGAGGTGACAAAAAAAGCAGGCTTCAGGTGCTGGGTGAGGCACAAAGAAGGTTGAATTTGGGAAACAGCATCTGTATTTTCCCCGAGGGTGGAGTACCGGTTGATAAAACAATTGAACTGGCTTTTTTTAAAGATGGAGCCTTCCGTTTGGCGATAGATCATGAAATTCCAATTGTACCTATTACATTTCACGATAATAAAAAACGATTTTCCTATTCATTTTTTTCCGGAAGTCCCGGGATAATGAGGGCTAAGGTGCACGAAGCCATATCTACATTAAACAAAACGCAGACTGATAAACGAGGGTTAAAGAATCAAACCTTTGAAATTATGCTTGAAGAATTGCGAAACCCTTCCTTGTGAGATTTAGAATTTAAAGCTAAATCCTGAATAAACCCCAAAATAATAAGGTTGTACATCTCCGGTACCGTTGCTGAAAGTGTTGATTTGATATTTAAATATGGGTTCCAAATTTAACTGAAATTGAGGGGAAATATCGTAATCTATACCGATTCCAATATTGGTGCTAAAACTAACCTTATTTAAATTGTTGCCTTCTCCCAAATTAGTCGAAAAATCTGAAGAGTTAAGGGAGATCATATTTTTATCTAAGAAAAGGGTACTTCCACCTCCAATAATATTCAGGCCAATTTGCTTATCTATAATCACATATTCAATTTCCAAAGGCACCTCAATAAACCCTAATTTTTGGTTGAGATATCCTGCAGTGGGAGAAGCAAGGCTTGCCCTGTTAAATTCGGTGGAGGCACTTATATTGCTGAATGGCCGCACACTCCTGTTTTCTATCCGGTAGTTTGGGATATTGCCATTATAGTTGATCCCGCTTAGCGCAGATGGATTAACCGCTGCGGTAAAGGCAATGTCTTTTGTATTGTAACTCAAATCTACTTTGCTGATCCCGGAACGGATCCTGATCTTTTCTGAAATTTGATAGGCAAAATTTATTCCATAGGAAATTGTTATTTCGCTGCTACCTTGATTGTTTGCAAATTGGTTGTCTATTGTATTGCCACTCCCAAAGTTGTCGTAATAAATGGGAGCCGCTGTTGTGGAAACCCTAAGCTTTTTGTAAGGAATGGTTTTTTCGATAATTTTTGCCGGTTCTTCTTCTTCATTTTCGGAATTAGGGATAGGCAGGTCACGCAATTGGATTTCAGGTTTAATTTCCTGATCAATCGATGCGATTTGTAATTCCGGTTTGTTATGATCTGAAAAAGTATACGCTGAATTTTTTGAAACAATTGTAAGGTTTGGGGCCTGGAGAATGTTTTTAAAAGAATTCGTTTTAATATTTTTCCGATGGTATTCCGCTTTCAAGGCTTCATTGGCCTCAAAGTTTTTGGTATCTTGAATTAAAGCCTGAAGAATAAAGGAAGATCGAATCATATTTTGTGTATAGGCGGAAGAAGCAATGCTGATCTCGCCAAAATTCTCATCTGCCAAAGCTTCAAATGCCTGGTTGTTAATTTTGCTTTTTTTGTTAAAAAAATCGTTTGAAAAATTTATGAGCAAAGCAAGAACGGCCGCAACTCCGGCAATTTTATACCAAAGTGGAAGAATACCCCTTTTTCGTTCCTTTTTTTGTAAACGTGCAGAAATGTTTTTCCAAACAGCTTCACGCGGAGTTGACTCGAAATCCTTGAATTTCTCCTGATATAGTCTGTCTATATGCTTTCTATCTTTCATTGGTTATATTGAATACATCGCCATTTTCACTTGATTGGCTTCAATTTTTTCTTTTAATATAATTCGCGCCCTGCACAGATTTGATTTAGAGGTGCCGGTCGTTATTTCAAGCATTTCGGCAATTTCTTTATGGGAATAGCCATCTAATGCATACAAATTAAAAACTTGCCGATATCTTTCAGGCAATTCCTGAATTATGAGCAACAAATAATCTACCGATAATAGTTCTTCATCAATCTCCAGTTCGGGTTCTTTTAACTGTTCTTCATTTATGATTTCAAAAACCCTTTCCTTTCTGTACTTCTGAAGGGTAGTATTAATCATAATTCGCTTCATCCAGCCTTCAAAAGAACCTTTATCCTGATATTGTTTAATTTTGCCAAATATTGTAATAAAGCCATCCTGCAGATTATCCTCTGCCTGTTGATGGCTATTGGAATATTTTAAACACACAGCAAATAGTTTGTTGGCAAATAGCCGGTACAATTGCTCCTGGGCCCTGATATCCTGTTTTTTACAATTTTGAATGAGCTGGTTTAAACTCAAATGTCGGGAATATTTCGTTAATACTAAATTCATGGCGTGGTAACGGGGATTTCAATGCTTAAAAACTCATCTTCTCCCAAAGCGTTTTTTCCCTGCCAGAAATTAAAGATATAAAAATCATCTCGTTCTGCAACAAAATTTAATGCAACACTATCTTCTAAATTGCCAGTATCCACACAATTAGTATTGCTTGTGTGATGACTGCATACCACTCCAATAAAAATATCATTCCCATTTTTGGAGATGTCAAATCCCGAAAAACGATCGCAACTTGTAGGGTGTTTATAAATTATCTCAATCCCGTAACTCTGAGCGTGAACAAAACTATCGGGAAGTGTTACTGATAGGACTGCTGCCAAATTTGACGTCTGGCTCCCCGCATCATCATCACTTGTGCAATTTGTAAGAAAAACGAAGGAAAATAACAGTAATACTAATTTTTTCATCCGCAATAATTTACATCACCAACATGCTGTACATTTAACAGATGCAAATACATATAAATGGTTGCGTATGTAAATGAAAAAATCCCGATTTATCGGGATTTTTTTTGTTATTCTTTTGCCTCCTTTAAGGCTTTCTTTATTTTCCCTTCCAGCTCCTCCATCAGTTCAGGATTATCTTTGAGCACTGCCTTAACGGCATCACGTCCCTGGCCAAGTTTGGTGTCTTCATAGCTAAACCATGATCCACTTTTCTTGATTATCTCATAATCTACCCCAATATCTATTATTTCTCCTATTTTTGAAATTCCCTCTCCATACATAATATCAAATTCAGCTACTTTAAACGGAGGAGCAACTTTGTTTTTCACAACTTTTACCCTGGTTTTATTACCTAAAACATTCGCATTACTGTCCTTGATTTGAGTGGATCTTCTAATATCCAGCCTTAGCGAAGCGTAAAATTTTAAGGCATTCCCGCCGGTTGTTGTTTCAGGATTTCCAAACATCACCCCAATTTTTTCGCGAAGTTGGTTGATGAAGATAACGGTACAATTGGTTTTGCTTATGCTGGCAGTGAGTTTTCTCAAAGCCTGGGACATCAGTCGGGCATGTAAACCCATTTTTGAATCGCCCATTTCCCCTTCAATTTCACTTTTTGGGGTAAGCGCGGCAACCGAGTCAATCACGATAATATCTATCGCTCCGGAGCGGATCAGATTATCTGTAATTTCAAGTGCCTGCTCTCCGTTATCGGGTTGGGAAATGATCAAATTTTCCAGATCGACACCTAAATTTTCTGCGTAAAAGCGGTCAAAAGCATGTTCTGCATCAATAAAGGCAGCTATTCCACCGGCTTTTTGTGCCTGGGCAATTGCATGTAATGTTAGGGTTGTTTTTCCTGAGGATTCAGGCCCATAAATTTCAATAACCCTTCCGCGTGGATATCCACCAACTCCGGTAGCTATATCCAAACCTAAAGATCCTGAAGAAATTGCTTCAACATCAGATACTGCTTTATCACTCATTTTCATGACAGTTCCCTTGCCGTAGGTTTTGTCCATTTTATCCAGTGTAAGTTGCAAGGCTTTTAATTTGGCTTCTTTTTCTTTATCGTTGCTCATATTTTTTTTCTTATTAAATGCGTGCAGCTAAAATACTATAACTTTTCTATCACTACAATTTTAACACGCAACCTTTTTAAATTTTCTGCATCTACTTGAAAACAACTTAGTTTATGAGGTTTCTAAAAATAAGTTTGGTTTTAAATAGATTTGGGTCTGCAACTGCCATTTTACTGAATAGTAGTTGCAGACTTGAGGGAGGCTAATTCGTTATTTAATTTTTTAGACAGAAAATTAAAATATAAAATAACGAATTAGCCGTTCGAAAAAAAGCATCAAATTACCAATTTGATGCTTTTTTTATTGAAGTGAACTCAGAAAAAGTAACCGAATCATACCTTTCAATAAGCAGGCATCATAAAATGAAACGACATTTTTTGAATGCTGAAAGTTTTGAGGCAGAGTTAAATAAGAATTTGCATCTTGTTTAGAGGCGGGATTTTATTCCGGGAGATCATTTAAAAGTTCTCGTAATTCTTTATTGGTAAGACTTCCCTTTTCAGATTTATCATATATGTTGAGGAGGTAAACGCTGAGCCTGGAAATTACAATATTGATGATTACTCTTGCACCGCCACTTTTTCCTTTGCGCTTTGAAGCAATTGAAATCCGGATTTTATAGCAGTTTTTCCCGATAGGCGTTCCTAGTTCAGGTTTTTCTTTGAGTTTTTGAATGAGCTCTCCAAGTTCAATTTTTAGGGAAGGAAATTTTTTGGATAGACGTTTGGCTTGTTTTTCAAAAACAGCAGTTGATTTAACCTTAAAGCTCATTTAAAAAATCTTCCGCATCCCGAACTTTCTTTTTTCCTGCCCTTATTAATTTCATTTCCTCAACCGCTTCTCTAATCTCGCTTATAAGTTCTGATTTTGCATTGGTAAGGGGTTGGACCTTAATAAATGAAATACCCCGCAGTATCTCCAGAAAGGAGGCGGCTTTATCATCGGCTATTTCTACGAGAATCTTCATAATTACAAAGATACATCAAAAAACTACTTTTCAAAAAAGAAGATTCCAGGTTTGAGAATAACGAATTAACTTTCAACAAAAAAGCATCAAAGTACCAATTTGATGCTTTTTTGTTGACCTGACCTCAAAAAATCCTTACTTTTGCAGCCTGTTCTTCCATTTAGAACTGAATATATTTTCTCACTTAAACCGTTTATAGCATGCAACTATACAACACCTTAAGCGCAGAAGAAAGGGCCGGGCTTATAGATGAAGCGGGCAAACAACGACTTTCGTTGTCTTTTTATGCGTATGCAAAAATTGAAGACCCAAAATCTTTTAGGGATGCCTTATTTTTAGCCTGGAATCCTTTAGAGGTTCTCGGTAGAATTTATGTTGCCAAAGAGGGCATTAACGCGCAACTCTCACTTCCTGCTGATTATTTTTACGAATTTAAAAAAGCCATTGAAGAATATGATTTTATGCGGGGAATTCGCCTGAATATCGCTGTGGAACACGATGATCATTCTTTTTTAAAGTTAACGGTTAAGGTGCGAAATAAAATTGTTGCCGATGGACTTAACGATGAAAACTTTGATGTAACTGACATAGGCATTCACTTAAAAGCCGAAGAATTCAACAGGTTTCTAAACGATCCAAATACAATTGTAGTGGATATGCGAAACCATTACGAAAGTGAAATTGGTCATTTTAAAGGTGCAATTACTCCCGATGTGGATACCTTCAGGGAATCTCTTCCCATTATTGAAAACCAACTTGCGGCACATAAGGAAGACAAAAACTTGTTGATGTATTGTACCGGAGGAATTCGATGCGAAAAAGCAAGCGCCTTTTTTAAGCACAAAGGATTTAAAAATGTCTATCAGCTGGAAGGCGGAATTATTGAATACACACGCCAAATAAATGCTGAAAAATTAGAGAGTAAGTTCATTGGTAAAAACTTTGTTTTTGACCATCGACTTGGGGAACGGATTACCGATGATATAGTTTCCCAATGTCATCAATGTGGAAAACCCTGTGACAACCATACCAACTGCGCTAATGATGCCTGCCATTTGCTCTTTCTTCAATGTGATGAGTGTAGAGATTCAATGGAAGGTTGTTGTTCTTCCGAATGTCTGGAGATTATTAATTTGCCGTTGGTGGATCAAATTAAATTGCGAAAAGGACTCGATAAAGGCAATATGATCTTCAAAAAAGGAAAATCAAAAGACCTGAAATTCAAAAAATCGGGAGAGCTTCCGGACGCTGCTTTAGCCGTATTCAAAAAGCCAAAAAATATCCGTCAACGCATTTCAGAAAAAAAAGTATTGATCGGCAAAGGAGCACACTATTACACCAAATCTAAAATCGCATTATTTTTAATTGAGGAAAACGATTTACAAGTTGGAGATAAAATTATTGTTTCCGGACCAACAACCGGAGTTCAGGAACTTATATTAGAGCAAATGTACGTGAATGGCAAACTTGCAAACATTGCAAATGCCGGAGATAAAATAACCATGTCCTTACCTTTTAGAATAAGGAATTCGGACAAATTGTTTAAAATTATTCAATAGCGAAGGATGGAAAAAGGAAAAATTGAATTAATGGCTCCTGCGGGAAATTTTGAATCCCTTCAGGCTGCACTTCAAAACGGGGCAGATTCGGTTTATTTTGGAGTGGAACAGCTAAACATGAGGGCACGCGCATCTGTCAATTTTACAATGGACGATCTATCGGAAATTGTAAGAAGATGTGAAGAAAAAAATACGCGCAGCTATTTAACCCTTAACACCATTGTTTACGACCACGATCTTTCAGTAGTAAAAACACTTCTGAACAAAGCAAAGGAAGCCGGGATCACGGCTGTGATAGCTTCGGACCAGGCGGTGATAGCTTCAGCAAGGGGAATAGGAATGGAAGTGCATATCTCTACCCAACTTAATGTTACCAATATTGAAACTGTAAAATTCTACAGTTTATTTGCCGATACGATGGTGCTTTCCCGGGAATTGAGTTTACGGCAGGTAAAGCATATTACAGATCAAATTGAAAAAGATCAGATAAAGGGGCCTTCCGGGAATTTGGTGGAAATTGAAATATTTGGTCATGGGGCCCTTTGCATGGCGGTTTCAGGAAAGTGTTATTTGAGTTTGCACTCTGATAATTCTTCGGCAAATCGAGGTGCCTGTAAACAAAACTGTCGAAAAAAATATACGGTAATAGACCAGGAAACAGGTTTTGAAATTGAACTTGACAATGAATATATGATGTCGCCCAAAGACCTTTGCACCATAGATATTCTGGATCAGGTGATCGCTTCAGGCATACAGGTTCTAAAAATTGAGGGTCGTGGCAGGGCACCGGAATATGTTGCAACCGTGATCAAAACATATCGCGAGGCTATAGATGCTTATTACCTTGAGGCCTATTCAAAGGAGAAAGTAACCTTGTGGATGGGTGCGTTAAACACAGTTTACAATCGGGGATTTTGGTCCGGGTATTACCTGGGACAAAAATTAGGAGAATGGAGCAATCACAATGGTTCAGAAGCCACTCAAAAAAAGATATACATTGGGAAGGGCACTCACTATTTTCCCGAAGCCGGAGTTGCAGAGTTTAAAATTGAAGCCTACGATATCAAAAAAGGAGATAAAATATTGATAACTGGCCCTAGTACCGGAGTGGAGGAAGTAATGATAGAGGATATGTTTGTAAATGATTTTCCATTCGAAAAAGCAATTAAAGGGGATCATATTACCTTAAAATTACCTTTTAGGGTGAGAACGTCCGATAAATTATATAAAATCACACAAGCCTAATGGTTGTAGTCACTTTACAAAGAAATAAGTGTATTGGCTGCAACTACTGTGTTGAGGTTGCTCCTCAATACTTTCAAATGTCAAAAAAAGACGGAAAAAGCGTGTTGTTAAAATCTGTTGACAGCAAAGGTTTTTATACACTCAAGTCTCACAATTATTCAATTTTGGATGCTTGTGAAGCCGCTTCAAAAGCGTGTCCGGTGAAAATTATTTCTGTAAAAGAGACAAACTGAAAGCCTTTAATCATATTTACTAATATTGAAGCAGCTTTTTCGTTTATATACTTTTATGGAAAAAAGGAAATTTTTAACCCTCACTTAAAAAGTGATATATTTACCTTTTAAAAAAAATAACAGATCAAATAGTGGGGTAATACCACAAAGAACCTAAACAATATGGGCTGTACAAGCTGTAGTAACGATAAAAACGGGCAACCAAAAGGATGTAAAAACAACGGAACTTGCGGTACCGATGGATGTAATAAACTCACGGTTTTTGACTGGCTTGCCAATATGTCATTGCCGGATGGGATGGAACCTTTTAATTGCGTAGAAGTTCGGTTTAAAAACGGGCGGAAACAATTTTTCACCAATACGGAAAAATTGAGTTTGAGCATCGGGGATACAGTTGCCACAGAGGCATCTCCCGGTCATGATGTGGGAATGGTAACCCTTACCGGAGAACTGGTCAGGGTCCAAATGAAGAAGAAAAAAGTAAATGTAGATAGCGAGGAAGTTCTGAAGATTTACCGAAAAGCTTCACAGCGTGATATTGATGTTTGGCAGGAAGCCAGGGATGGAGAGGATAAAATGAAGGTGAGGGCCCGTGAAATAGCCATCAGGCTGGATTTAAGAATGAAAATCAGCGATATTGAATTTCAGGGAGATGGCTCAAAAGCAACCTTCTACTATACCGCTGAAGAACGTATAGATTTCAGGCAACTTATTAAAGAATTTGCAAGGGAATTCAATACCCGTATAGAAATGCGTCAAATTGGATTTCGTCAGGAAGCTGCAAGATTGGGCGGAATTGGTTCCTGCGGAAGGGAATTATGCTGTTCTACCTGGTTAACAGATTTCAGATCGGTAAATACTTCTGCAGCGAGGTATCAACAGCTTTCTTTAAATCCGCAAAAACTCGCCGGACAGTGCGGAAAGCTAAAATGCTGTTTAAATTATGAATTGGATTCTTACCTGGATGCACTAAAGGATTTTCCTAAAATCGAAATTAAACTTTATACCAAAAAGGGTGTTGCAAATTGTCAAAAAATAGACATCTTTCAGGGACATTTATGGTATGCTTATGAAGGGGACTGGATGAACTGGCATAAACTTACTGCAGAGCAGGCCAATAAAATAATTAAGGCGAATATAGATAGGGAACCTATCGCAAGCCTTGAGGAATATGAAGTACAGGCAATTCCGGATGATGCTTCCAAACCCGATTTCAACCACGTGGTGGGAGAAGATAGTTTGACCAGGTTTGACAAGCCAAAGAGCTCAAACAAAAAGCGTAATAAAAATCAGCGACGAAAAGGAAAACCATCGAAAAATGCATAAATCGTTCTTGTTGATTTTGATAATTGTTTCAGTCTGTCTTATGTCCTGTGATAAAAAAAGGGTATTTGATGAGTACCAATCAATTCCGAATAAATGGAATAAAGATTCAATTCTTACGTTTAATCTTCAAAATATTGATTCTGTTCAAAATTACAACCTGTTCATAAATGTGAGGAATAACAGTGATTTTGCTTTCAGCAACTTATTTTTGATCGCGCAAATTCAATTTCCTCAGGGAAAGGTTATTACGGATACTTTAGAATATCAGATGGCTACTCCGAATGGCCAGTGGCTTGGCACAGGATTTGGAGACATAAAGGAAAATAAACTTTGGTACAAAGAAAACTTCCGGTTTAATGAGGCCGGGGAATTCAAAGTTTCCATCCAACAGGCGATGAGAAAAAACAGAAGCGAACAAGGAATTGAAAATCTGGAAGGGATTACCCAGGTTGGATTTAGAATAGAAAACACCCAAAATTAGTAATTGCACCTATGGCAAATCCGTCAAAGAAATCAAATTCAAAATCTGGCAATAAATCTACAGGTTTTCGCAAATATATCGTTGGCTTTTGGACCCTTTTCGGAATCGGGATAATGATACTGATATTGCTTTTCCTTCTGGCAGGTTGGGGCGCGTTTGGGGAAATGCCCGAGTTTGAAGAACTGGAAAATCCGGAATCCAATTTGGCCACCGAGATCTTTTCAGCAGATGGTGAAACCCTTGGCAAGTATTATAGTGAAAACCGAACCCCCATAAAATATGAAGATTTACCAACTCATCTCATCCAGGCACTTGTAGCGACTGAAGATGAGCGCTATTATGAACATTCCGGGATTGATGCCATAGGAACCCTTAGGGCTGCCGTGTTTTTAGGGACCAGGGGTGGAGCGAGTACAATTACTCAACAATTGGCCAAACTTTTATTTACCGAGGATGTTTCTCACACTTTTATGGGTAGGGTAATGCAAAAATTCAAGGAATGGATCATTGCCATTCGCCTGGAACGCCAATATACCAAAGAAGAAATTATCACCATGTACTTCAATAAGTACGATTTTGTCTATCAGGCCGTAGGGATACGCTCTGCTTCAAAAATTTATTTCGATAAGGAAGCCAAGGACCTTAAGATAGAGGAATCTGCGGTTTTGGTGGCCATGTTAAAAAATGCCGCTTTATATAATCCTATGCGCAGGCCGGAAATGGTAGAACAACGCCGGAATCAAGTGCTGAAACAAATGGAGAAAAACGGGTTTTTAACTTCCACCGAAAAGGATTCCCTGCAGGCCATACCTATGAAAATTATTTTCACTCCTCAAGGTCATGACGAAGGTATCGCGACTTACTTCAGGGTTTATTTACAAGGCTTCATGAGAGATTGGATCGATAAAAATCCAAAACCCGACGGAGGTACCTATAACATCTACCGCGACGGATTAAAAATTTACACCAGCATAGATTCCCGAATGCAGAAATATGCCGAAGAAGCTGTTGCTATGCACATGGCTCATCTTCAAAAGGAATTTGACTGGCAGAACAGGAATAACAAAACAGCGCCTTTCAGGGATATAAATGAATCCCAGGTTGCCCATATTGTAAAAAATGCGATGCGGGTATCTGCGAGATGGCATAAAATGGAAGCTCAGGGAAAATCCGAAAAAGAGATCGAGGATTCCTTTGACAAGAAAACCGAAATGAGCGTTTTTAGCTGGAGTGGCATAAAAGATACCATAATGACCCCCACGGATTCCATCCTGTACTACAAATCGTTTTTAAATGCCGGGATGATGTCCATGACCCCTCAAACCGGGGAAGTAAAAGCCTGGGTTGGTGGTATCAATTTCAAGCACTTTAAATACGAACACGTAAAACAAGCGAGAAGGCAGGTAGGATCTACCTTTAAGCCTTTTGTTTACGCCACGGCCATAGATCAGTTAAAACTTTCACCTTGTGATGTCCTTCCCCGGAACCATTTTACTATGGAAGCCGGAAAACACGGAAATCAAAATGACTGGTCACCCCGTAACAGTGATAATAAATACGAGGGAATGTTGACATTG
>JAENXB010000174.1 GCA_016649785.1 Flavobacteriaceae bacterium | reverse complement strand
GGCATATCCCGTTAACGAACCATCGCTGCCAATTACCCGATGGCACGGGATTACGATCCATAGCGGGTTTTTGCCATTTGCCGCTGCAACTGCCCTGATGACTTTTACATCTCCCAGCTTTTTTGATAATTCCAGATAAGAACAGGTTTGAGCATAAGGAATTTCCTGTAAGGCTTCCCAGACTTTTTTCTGGAATGGAGTTCCTTCAGGATTGAGTTTTAAATCGAATTCCTTTAATTCCCCCTTGAAATAAGCTTCCAATTGAAGAACTGCTTCGTTCAATTCTGAAGGGATCTCTTCAGTAGGAACAGATTTTCCCCCGGTAATTACAATTTTTGAAATTCCGGCTTCATTTCCATGTATTTCCGCAATTCCAAGCGGGGTTTTAAGATGCACTGTATGAAGGTTGTTCATATCTTTTGGTTGGATAATGCCTGAACTTTGGGTTCAGGGCATTCCCGGTTATAATTATAGTAAGGACTAAATTAGGGTTTATTTTTCGGGGAAAGGCAAAAGTCGGCTTTGTTGAAAGACATTGGAGACAAGACTTTATTCTAATAAATTGAAAAACAACGAGTCGCGGAATGGTTATTTTTTATTTAAGCTGAAAATTTGTGATTTTATAATTTTTTAAGTAATATTAATTCTGCATTTTCATTTTTCACAAAGCAGTCTTCTAGCTTTCTTTGATACTTTTAATCCCTATGGAGATAATAAAAAAAGCCCCAAATTACATTCGTTTTTTGGAACTTTTTCTTCTTCTAAAATGTTCTTTTTATAAAGTTTCTTTTAACCAGTTGAAGAACTCACGTTGCCAAACCAGTGCATTTTGAGGCTGCAGCACCCAGTGGTTTTCTTCAGGGAGATAAAGAAGTTTGCTCTTTATTCCTTTTAATTGTGCTGCTTGAAAAGCGCCTAAGCCTTGTTCAATGGGAACACGATAATCTTTTCCACCCTGAACAATCATAATGGGAGTGTCCCATTTGTCAACATAAGTTATGGGATTGAATTCATTAAATGATTTCTGTGCTTTGGCATTGTCTTTTTCCCAATAAGCACCACCCATATCGTAATTCACGAAGAATAATTCCTCAGTGGTTCCATACATAGAACGGGTGTCAAAAACCCCATCGTGGGCAATAAATGTTTTGAAACGTCCGTCGTGATTTCCTGCCAACCAAAACACGGAATAACCGCCGTAACTTGCCCCAATAGCACCCAAACGATTTTTATCTACATAAGGTTCTTTTGCTACATCATCAATAGCATCAAGGTAATCCTGCATTGCGCCTCCGCCCCAATCGCCGCTGATGGCTTCGTTCCATTCCACACCATGGCCAGGCATTCCGCGACGGTTTGGGGCTACAATTATGTAACCCTGTGAAGCCATCAATTGAAAATTCCAACGAGTGGAATAAAATTGCGACAAAGCAGATTGTGGTCCGCCCTGCGCATATAGTAAAGTTGGGTATTTTTTGTTTTTGTCAAAATTTGGAGGCAGGATTAACCAAACAAGCATTTGCTTATTATCTTTGGTGGTTACCATTCTTTTTTCAACTTTTGGCAAATCCAGTTTGTTGTAGAATTCTGTATTTACCTGCGTAAGTTGCTTGAAGGTTTTATTTTTCAAATTGAAAGAAAAAATTTCTGAAGCATGGTTCATATCAGTTCGGGTAACAATCAATTGACCGTTGTTTTCGGCAACTATTCCGGTAACATCGAATTGTCCTTGCGAAAGTTGCTCCACAACGGGCATTTTTCGTGTTCTTCCGGGATGATCCACCTTAAAAATTTGGACGGTTCCATCTACCGGAGCTGTGAAATAAATGTCTTTGGTGTTATTTCCCCAAATAAAACCATTTACAGTTCCATCCCATTGTCCAGTGAGGTTTTGTTTTACCCCGCCTTGCAAAATAACAATGTCCTTCTTATCAGCTTCGTAACCGTCTGTGACCATTTGAAGCCAAGCCAACGAGCCTTCTTTTGAAAATGCTGGTTGGGTGTCATAGCCTTTGTTTTCCTCAGTAATGTTTTCGGTCTGCTTACTGGCAAGGTCATATTTATAAATGTCAGTATTGGTGCTCACGGCATAATCTGTTCCTGCCAATTTCTTACTTACGTAATAGATATTTTCGCCTTTCGCCCCCCAGATGTAATCCTCGTCGCCACCAAAAGGAGCTTGCGGTGTATAATAAGGTTGTTGTGGGGTGATGTCGGTTTCAGCACCGGTTTTTACATCTTTATAAAAAACGTGGTTGTAACTTCCGTCGTTCCAAGTGTCCCAGTGGCGGTAGTCCAGAGAAGTATAAACATAGGCATCACTTTTTGGAAGATCATTATAAATATCTTTTCCCGCAACGTCTTTCACTTGAACAGGTTTGTTCATCAAAAGATATTGTCCGCTTGGCGAAAGATTTTTATCGGTCACTTTTGCTTCGTCTTTTGAAATTTCAGTGAAGTTTCCGCCTGTTATAGGCATTTTGTAATACTTGGAATCAAACTTGTTTTCTTCCACATTTGGAGTGGAAACTTTATAGAACAATTCTTTTCCATCAGCGGAAACGCCTATCGAGCTAACTTTTTTCACTTGCCATAAAAGTTCAGGTGTCATTGTTTTTTGTGCATACAAGAAGCCAGCACATAGAAAGGCCAGCAGAAATGTTATTTTTTTCATTTGAATAAATTTCCAAGAAGTGTAAAGTTACTTAAAATAGTTGGCAGCTTAATTCCGATTATCGGCTTTAATATAACAAAAAAAGCTGTTGCCGGTTTTTACACCAGCAACAGCTTCCATATATTTAATGCTTTTATGCAGAAAGGTTCATCCTGATAAGTTTATCCCATTTATTTGCAAGAACGAGTTGTACATCTGCATCCATATTTGTCTCGTCATCTTCATCATAAAAAACAATTTCGGTAACTTTTTGTTTCGGATTGTTTTTTATTAATTCCAAACAAATCCTGATTATAGGTGCTTTTCCGGTATGCTTATTTGTTTCGGCATCACTCCTTTTCGCGATTGCGCTTACATCAATTTTGCTAAGATCGATCACGTCAAACTCCATGGCGTTTTTGGGTTCTACGACAATCAATTTTTTGGTTGAAGAATCCAATCCCAATAAAAGGGAATTTGATAACTCATAATGATCAAGTGTCATTTGGTTTTGTGTGCCTAGATCTTTTAATTTTTTTAAACGCCTTTTGTCTTTGGTTGATTGCCTGTAGATCATATAAAAGATTGGGACAATAAACAATAATATTAATGCAATGCCAATTTCGATTGATTTGAAATCCATTTTTTCTAAATTTAAGGTGAATTGAATTTTTTTTGTACTGAAAAATTTTCAGAATTACTGAAATTTTAAGCGTACAAGAGCATTAGACTTTTTCTAAAAGCCCTGCTGAAATCCTGTTTTTAAACCGGATTTATCACCAAAAAAAATGAAATGGGAAGATTTGATGTTCCAGGATATCCCTTATATCCTGAAGAAATGTCCAGGAATTGCTGTTTTCCGGAACATAATTTAATATTAAAGATGAAGGATTTTTCCTTAAGTCACAGTTCGTATTTCCGGAATTGTTTTCCGGTTCGATCTGAAAAAGACTGATGGAAGATATTTCCTTAAAGAATATCGCGTTTGTATTCTGATCGGCCTGTAAATAATCAAAATCCCGCGCATTCAAATTGTTGTAAACTGCCGGGATAGAAATAGGATTATTGCCGAAAGCACTAAAAAATGCCAGCAGCAAAATAGGAATGATACTATTTATCTTTTTGAATTTCACAGTTCAAATGTATGCAGAAAGCAAATTGTTTGTTAGATTTTAACATACAATTATTTATTTGAATTTTAAAAAAATAAACCTCGTATGTTTGATTGGATCAATTCTTTTTATGAGATCAACTTAACCGCATCTTTGGCAAAATAGGTAGCTATTATATTTGCGCCGGCTCGTTTTATTGCGGTGAGTTGTTCCAAAACAACGGCATCGTGATCCAGCCAGCCTTTTTCGGCTGCAGCTTTGATCATCGCATATTCGCCGCTTACCTGGTAAACTGCTACCGGAACATTTACCACGTTTTTGATATCACGAACAATATCCAGATAACATAAGCCCGGTTTCACCATCACAATATCGGCGCCTTCTTCAATATCCATTAAAGTTTCCCTCACCGCTTCATCGCGATTGGATGGATCCATTTGATAGGTCTTTTTATCGCCAAAACCCGGGGCTGATCCTAAGGCATTTCGAAATGGGCCGTAGAATGCCGAGGCGTATTTCGCGCTGTAACTCATAATTCCTGTCTCGTAAAAACCTTCGTCCTCCAAGAGAGATCTTATTTCAAAGATCCTGCCGTCCATCATATCGCTGGGAGCCACAAAATCGGCACCGGCCTGGGCGTGAGATAAAGCCATTTCGGCTAAAATGGCAGTGGTATCGTCATTTAAAATTTTTCCTTCACTAACAATTCCATCATGTCCATAAGAGGAATAAGGATCCAGTGCAACATCTGTCATCACCAGCATTTCCGGCACAGCGTTTTTTACGGTCTTTACCGCGCGTTGCATTAATCCTTCGGGATTTATTGCTTCAGTTCCCGCATTGTCTTTTAAATTTTCGGGAACCTTAACAAATAATAACACCGATTTTATTCCCAATGCCCAGATTTCCTTCACCTCTTTTTCTAAAAGGTCCAGGCTAAACCGGAAACAATCCGGCATGGAAGTTATTTCTTCTTTTATGTTTTTTCCTTCAACCACAAATATCGGCATCAAAAAATCGTCAGGGGTGATAATTGTTTCCCGAACCAATGATCTGATCGCTTCTGTAGATCGCAGTCTTCTGTTTCTTCTTAGTGGATACATATTTATTATTTTTTCAGTCAGCAGTTTCAGCCGGCAATTATATTTATTTTACACGGGTTTCCCATCCGTCATATTTTCCATTGAATTCCCTGGCTTTCTCCGAAAAATCCAAGGTATCAAAATTAATGGAATCTTCACTTATTACTTCAATTCTATAAACTATAAGTAAATATTCATCATAAACCTTCTCATTTTCAAGGTCTTTATTTAAGGTGTTATAGCCAATTTCGTTGAGGTAAACTTCAAATTGTTCAAGATCCATGAAATTTTCGAAATAAAACCAATGTGTTACTTCTCGTTTCTCCCTGAAATTATCGCTAAATAATTTGAGAATCTTCATTGCCCATTTGTTGGCTTTTTTCACCTGATTTAAGTTTTAATTGCTGATTCCGAATAGAAAACGGGATAACATCCATAAAACAATCTCCCTTTGTGAGAAACTTCTGTTTATGGATGTTGCATATTAAAACCTTTTTTCCGGAAGCCGGGTCTTTTATAGTTATATTTAAATTTCTAACCAGTTTTTCGGATGTTCCAACACCTCCAGCAATTTTTCCTCTTCACTGCCTTTTTTGGGATGATGGTCATATTTCCATTGCACATGTGGAGGTAAACTCATCAGGATACTCTCAATTCGCCCGTTGGTTTTTAATCCGAAAAGTGTGCCTTTATCGTGCACCAGATTGAATTCCACATAACGGCCACGCCGTATTTCCTGCCATTCGCGTTGTTCTTTGGAATAAGTGATGTTCTTTCTTTTTTCTGCAATTGGAACGTAAGACTCTAAAAAACTATTGCCTATTTCAGTGACAAAATTATACCAATCTTCCACAGTCATTTTATCGGAAGCTTTTAGGTAATCGAAGAATAAACCTCCTATTCCCCGGGCTTCTTCCCGGTGTGCATTCCAAAAATATTCGTCACAGTTTATTTTGTATTTTCCATAGAAATCCGGATCGTGCTTATCGCAGGCTTTTTTGCAGACCTGATGAAAATGAATTGCATCCTCTTCAAAAAGATAATAAGGCGTTAGATCCTGTCCGCCGCCAAACCATTGGTCTATGGTATTTCCCTGTTTGTCATACATCTCAAAATAGCGCCAGTTTGCGTGAACGGTAGGCACCATCGGATTTTTGGGATGAAGCACCAAACTCAGGCCACAGGCAAAAAAATCGACTTCCCCAACCTTGAAATATTGTTGC
>JAENXB010000221.1 GCA_016649785.1 Flavobacteriaceae bacterium | reverse complement strand
CTGATGAATTCATACTTGAGTAATTAAGTACCGCTGACTTTAGTCGGATTTAAAAACCTATGGTACTTTAGTCCATAGTGGTTTAGTTATCGATTGAAAAAATCAAACATTATGAAAAAAATTAGTTTTTCACTTATTTTTTTATATGCCATTGCGGGTGCCCAGGCACAAATCCATAAAGAAAAATCTGTAGAAGGAAATATTGACAATTTGCCGGTTCGTGAATACAACCTGGAAATCAATGAAGAAATGGTGAACAAAGCCGGTAAAGATGTGATGGGAATGACCATTAACGGAAGCATCCCCGGATCTACCCTGGAATTTAATGAAGGGGAATACGCTGTAATTCACGTAAAAAACAATATGGATGTGGAAACTTCCATTCACTGGCATGGAATGTTATTGCCCAATTTTTATGATGGCGTGCCTTATCTTTCCACACCACCAATAGAGCCCGGAAAAACCCTTAAATATGAATTTGCCATTAAACAAAATGGGACGTATTGGTACCATTCCCATACCATGCTTCAGGAACAAAGTGGCGTATTTGGTTCAATTGTAATTCAGCCAAAGGAAAAAACCCTGGAGTATGACAAGGAATTGGTCTTGATGCTTTCCGACTGGACTAACGAAAAACCAATGGATGTCCTTCGGTTTTTAAAACGAGGTACAGAGTGGTATAATATTAAAAAAGGAACCGCTACCCCATTAAATCAGGTTATCGCCCGGGGAGCTTTCGGCGCTCAACTCGATTTTTGGAGACAGCGAATGGAAGGTGCCGATATTGCAGATATTTATTACCCCGCTTTTCTCATTAACGGCCAACAAACGATGGAATATCCCGATTTTAAGGCGGGAGAAAAAATCAGGCTGAGAATCATAGACGGCGCGGCCTCCACTTCTTTCTGGATGACCTTTGGAGGGGAAACTCCTACGCTGGTTTCGGCAGATGGGAAAGACGTGGTTCCGGTTAAAAAAAATAAAACATTTATCGGGGTCGCAGAAACTTATGATTTTATAGTAACAATTCCCAAGGAAGGTAAAATGGAATTCAGGATTACCGCCCAGGACGGCTCAGGAAAGGCTTCTGCATTTATAGGGGAAGGAAAAGTCATTGAAGCTCCGGAAGTTCCAAAACCGGATAAGATAGCCATGATGCAAAAAATGGCAAAGATGAATATGAAGATGGGCGCACCAGCATTAAAATTCAATCCAAAGAAAGATGAACCCTATAAAATGAAAGAGAAATGGGGAATGCAGATGGACAAAGAAATGAAGATGGAAGGCATGGACCATTCCGAAATGGACCAAACCCCGGAAGCCTCTAAAAAGGAAGGTATGGAAGATATGGATCATTCCAAAATG
The DNA here is from genome assembly GCA_016649785.1 of Flavobacteriaceae bacterium. GTDB lineage: Bacteria > Bacteroidota > Bacteroidia > Flavobacteriales > Flavobacteriaceae > Gillisia. The sequence continues at coordinate 3,098 of JAENXB010000221.1, read as the reverse complement.
GGAATGCCAATCGATTCAACGAAAACTAAAGAGGTGGATCATTCCATGATGAAAATGGAGCCAGATTCGATTTCTTCAGACGGAAAGTATTCAACGAAAAAAGATGACGGAATGCAGGGGATGGATTTGTTTTCAGAATACAATTATGATTATTTAAGATCCCCAGAGAAGACCACTTATGACAAGGATATACCAGTAAACGAGATCCTGTTAAATCTCACCGGGAATATGTCCAGATATATCTGGAGTTTAAACGGTATTCCCTTATCTGAAACCGATAAGATCAAGATCAAAGGAAATCAGGTTACCAGGATCACGTTTAATAATCTTACCATGATGCATCACCCTATGCACCTTCACGGGCATTTCTTTAGGGTGATCAATAAAAACGGCGAATATTCTCCGTTGAAGCACACGGTAAATGTGCCGCCAATGCAGGAAATAACCATCGAATTTTATGGTAATGAGTATGGCGACTGGTTCTTCCATTGTCATATTTTGTATCATTTGATTAGCGGAATGGCGAGGGTTGTGAGTTATGATACCCCCAGAGACCCAAGGTTAAAAGAATATCCTGTGTCAAACTTAATTCAGGAGACCAACCAATTCTATACTTGGGGAATGGTAGATGCTGCTTCTCACATGGCAGGCCTGAACCTGGTTTCTTCCAATATCAGAAATCAATTTAATCTTTCTGCCGAATATGGCTGGAATCAAAATATAGAGGTGGAAATGAGCTATGAATATTATCTCAACGACTGGTTTCGGGTATTTGGCGGGGTAAATATGGAAAATGAAGTTGAAGATAGTATGGATCAAATCAATACTACAGCAATTGCCGGAATTCGATATTTCACACCGTATATGTTCAATTTAGATGTGCGGGTTGACAATAAACTACGGCCACAAATAAGTTTGAGCCGTGCCATTACCATTTTTCCCAGAACGGTCATCTTTGGGAGATATGACTATCAGGCGAATTTTGGATGGGTAGATGATTTGCCGGAAGGTAAAAACTATCAGAAAGAAGAAACCATCACAGTTGGTGCTGAATATATTCTGTCTAAGAATTTTTCGTTCATGGGAAGTTATGACAATCGCTTTGGAGCCGGTGGAGGACTTTCGGTAAGATTTTAGGCGGAAATTATATCGAGAAAAATTAAAAAAACAACCTAAGAAACGAAACATTCATGCTTAACAAAATAACCCTAAATTTGTAATAAATAAAATTCAATAAAAATGAAAAATCAAGTAAAGAATCTATTGATGCTTGCGGCAATTGCAGGAAGTTTGACCATTGTCTCCTGCAGGGAAACCAAAGAAGATGATTCTCCCCAACATATGCAAAATGAAATGCAGGATGGTGAGCATATGGAAGATAATAATATGATGGATGATAGTATGATGGATGATAACAATATGAATGGGGATAATATGGAAGATGAAGGTGAAAAAACAACATCAGAGGTTCAAAACTAAACCGGTTGATGGCATCGGCGTTTGACTTAATCTTAAAATCGTTTAAAAATGATAAAACAAATAAAAAATGTACTAATTCTGGCTGCAATCGCCGGAACGCTAAGTCTTTATTCCTGTAAAGAAAACAAAGAAAAAAATGATGGTCCAGAACCTATGCAAAATGAAATGCACGAAGGAGAAATGGGTTCTCAAATGAATGACGAAATAGGGATGGATCAAACCACAGCAGAATTTAAAGATCAGTCTACAGCTACTGTTTACAATCATTATATAGCGATTAAAACCGCTTTGGTGCAAACTGATGCAGAATTGGCCCAGGATCACGCTAAACAAATGATAGCTGAACTGGAGAATACAGCGGCCAATGCGGAAATTGTGACTGCCGCCAGAAATATTGCCACTACTGTTGATGTGAACAAACAACGCGAAGCATTTTCTGAACTCACTAAATCTATGGGTGCAATTTTGGAAGGAGCTTTAAAATCCGGAGAAATATACAAGCAATATTGCCCGATGGCATTTGAGGGAAAAGGAGACTTTTGGTATTCTAACTCCAAGGAAATTAGAAATCCGTATTTTGGAGATAAAATGTTGAAATGCGGTAGGGTAGAAGCTACCATTAAGTAAATAAAGTAAGTTAACCCTGCCAGGTTTTTTTACCCTGGCAGGGTTATTCTCGTTAAGAAAAAATTCAGAAGTGGAAAACAACATTTTTCATATCAAAAATATGGTCTGTCCGCGGTGCATAACTGCCGTAGGTGAAATTTTGACTCACCGGAGAATCCCCTTTCTTTCAGTGAAACTGGGAGAAATAGCATTGGAAAGGCCACTTACTTCAGAAGAATTTATAAGCCTCCAATTTGAATTAAAAAAAGTGGGGTTTGAAATTATTGCAGAGAAGAATGAACGACTTGTCTCTCAAATAAAATCGATCATAATTACAGGGATTTATGAAGATAAGGATTTTAGCAATAAAAACCTTTCCGTAATTCTGAGCGAATCGCTTCATTATGATTACAGCCATTTAAGTTCAATTTTTTCAAAAGTGGAAGGGAAGAGCATTCAAAATTTTCAGCAGGATATTAAGATTGAACGCATAAAAGAGCTTTTGGAATATGAAGAGTTGAGTATTTCGGAAATTGCCCGGGATATGGGCTACGGTAGCGCCGCTTATCTTTCCACTCAATTTAAAAAGAACACAGGCCTGAGTCCGTCACAATATAAACTTCAGCATTTAATAAAGAGAAATACAATTGAGGGTTTTTAGTTTCCCGTTAAAGACTAAAATCTTCCCCGAATCTTTAAAGTTATTGCCATAATTTTAAAAGCCATACTTAATTTTTGTATTTAACTTTGAAACAAATTATTAAAACCAAATTTTACTAAAGGCGAAGTATTTGATTTCCATTTACGGAACTCAGGTTTTGCCTTAATTCATTAAATTGTAAACCCGGTTTTCCGGGTTTTTTTGAATAAAAGAATAATGAAACACATTTATAAAATTTCCGGGATGACCTGCAACGGTTGTCGCTCCCACGTTGAAAAAACCCTGAATGAAGTTGAGGGAGTAAGCAAAGCATCTGTCGATCTGGAGAAAGCGGAAGCCGTTATTGAAATGG
>JAENXB010000058.1 GCA_016649785.1 Flavobacteriaceae bacterium | reverse complement strand
TGTTGTTTACCACATTGGCGGTGCTACCCTAAACAGCCAGAACCCAAAAAAGACCTTTTACAACTTCAGGAACAGTTTGTTTAATTTGGTTAAAAATGTGCCATCGCATCAAATTATTTGGGTGATTTTTGTAAGATTGATCCTGGATGGCATTGCCGCTTTTAAATTTTTGTTCGAATTTAAATTCCAACATTTCACCGCTGTTTTTAAAGCTCACCTAAGTTTCTACCACTACCTTCCCAATATGCTAAAAAAGCGACAAAACATCCCGAATAATCCAGGATATTTTACCAAAATTTCGGTTGTTTGGAGTCATTATTTGAAGGGAATAAATAAATATTCCGATTTTTAAGGTTTATAGGACAAAAAATAGTTTTTCGGTACTATTTTTGATATTTTTGTAAATTCTAACAATTAAACTTAAATACCAATTATGAAGAAAATTTTGCTATTATCGGCTACCGCGGCACTTTTACTTTCTTCTTGTGTTTCACAGAAGAAATATGCTGAGCTGGAAACCTTACAAAAACAAACCAGTGACCAACTAAACACTGCTACTGTTAAATTGAATTCTTGTTTAGACGAGAAAGAGAGATTAGGTTCACAAATTCACACTCTTAACAATCAAAATGCTGCCTTGCTTCACAATGTGGGAGGTTTGGTAACGCTTTCAAAAAAGGAGTCTGAAAACCTTGAGAAATCTTTAGAAAGCATCAAAGAAAAGGACTTGAAAATCCAACGTATGCAGGATGCCCTTACCAAAAAGGATTCTGTAACTCTCGCATTGGTTACCAGTCTTAAAGGTGTTCTTGGAAATATGAGCGATGAAGACATCCAGATCAATGTTGAAAAAGGTGTTGTTTATGTTTCTATCTCAGATAAGATGTTATTTGAAAGTGGAAAATGGAAAGTAACTGCCCGTGCTAAAGAAGTGTTGGGAAAAGTTGCAACTGTTGTAAAGAACAGACCGGAAATAGAATTTATGGTTGAAGGTCACACAGATGATCAGGCCATGAAAACCGCTATAATTGAAGACAACTGGGATTTAAGTGTTAAACGCGCTACCTCTGTTGTAAGAATACTTCAAAATGACTTTGGGGTTCCACCGGAAAGAATGACTGCTGCAGGTAGAAGTTACTATATCCCACTTGCTACAAATGAAACCGCTGAAGGCCGTTCAAAAAACAGAAGAACCAGAATTGTAATTTTACCTAAATTAGATCAATTTTATTCTTTGATTGAAGAAGGTATGGACGATGCTAAAAAATAATTCAGTTCTAATATAACTTTTAAAGCCCCGCAATTGCGGGGCTTTTTATATTTAAATCAATCACGTTCTACATAATATCTATACTGCCCTTTCCTATCCTTACAACTTCAGGAATACTATCGGTTAAATCTATTACGGTAGAAGGAATATTGTCGCCATAACCTCCGTCTATCACCAAATCTACCAATTTGTCCCATTTTTCCAGGATCAGTTCAGGATCTGTAGTGTACTCAATCACCTCATCCTCATCCCGTATTGAAGTGGATACAATTGGATTTCCCAATTCCTTTACAATTGCCCTGCAAATATTGTTGTTAGGAACCCTGATCCCCACGGTCTTTTTCTTCTTAAAAACATTGGGTAAATTGCTGTTTCCCGGAAGTATAAAGGTATAAGGCCCAGGGAGACTTCGTTTTAAAATCTTAAAAGTTTGGGTGTCAATCTGTTTTACATAATCTGAGAGATTGCTCAGGTCTTCACATATAAAAGAAAAATTGGCCTTGTCCAATTTCACGCCCTTAATTTGGGCTATTTTTTCTAAGGCGGAAGTGTTGGTTATATCACATCCCAAGCCATAAACAGTATCGGTGGGATAAATAACCAAACCCCCGTTTCGCAATACATCAACCACTTTTTTAATATCCCTGGGATTCGGATTTTCTTCATAAATCCTAATTAAATTAGCCATATTTTTCTGATTTTAAAACTCCGCAGAATTTACAAATTTTCCAGGATTTAATAATATCTTTTTTCTTTTTTTCTCATTTAAAAAGAGAAAAAGAAGTAAGCTGGAATGGAATTAAGGTTAATTTCCCCCAAACATTTCATTGAAATTAATGATATTTTTAGAAGAATAAATGTTTTGGAATTATATTTTGAATGTAAAGAATAAATTGAAAGTTCAGATTAAATTAAACCAGGAACAATGTATTTGTTTTTTTTTGAAATAAATCTGCTAAAATTTACTGCGAAAAGGTATAAAGATAATTGGCCGAAAAATTCCACAAAACAACAATCCCAATTGCAAAAACCTTTGCTATATAAAAATTCCACCGTTTTTTATGGTTGAAAAGATAGATCACCTGGTTATTAATGATTAAACCTATTATGGCTATGAGAACAAATTTCCCGGCCTGGGAGAAAATTTCAGGATTGAGATCCTGAAAAGTCCAGTATTTATTGAGAAAATAGTTGCTGATCACCACGAATGAAAATCCAATACTATTGGCAAAATATTTATTAAATGAAAATTTTTCTTTAAGCAGAAAGGTAATTCCAAAATCTATAAATAGCCCTGAAGTGCCAACAAGAGCGAATTTAATGAATTGCCAGGCAAATATTTCCATCGGTAATTATTCTACAATTAGATCCTTGTTTTTATAATTTATCGCGGGTTCCAGGTAGTTGCTTTTTAAAGAAACAAAAATATGGTAACTGTCCTTTTCATGTGGGGCTTTATAATTTATAATTTGTATAAAGCTTTCGCCTGGATTCAAACTTTTTTTGTCCAATCTTAAAGTAAAGCTCTGTTCCTCAAGAAGTTCCTTATGCTTAACTAAAGAAACAACAATTTCCACTGAAAAATCTTTATTCTCCTTAAAATCAACCGGAAAAGGAAAGTTGTTCGTTAACTGCACTTTCAAAGGATAAGTTTTGTCAGCTTCAAAAGTCCAATTATCATTTAATACTTCTATTTCGACTTTATTATAACTTCTGAAATTTTTAAATTCGGAAATATAAAAATCACCGAGTGCAGTTTTAAGCGGGGAAAAATTCGGCAAATCCCGTCCTGATACAATAAGGACATCCTTTCCCTGAATTTTAGCTTCAGTATCCCAAAGGTCAAACTGATTTTTTCTGTAACCCACTCCGTTATAACTATGGGCTAAATTATTGGTATAAAAGGTATATTGGGAGGCGTTTTGATATGAGTTCAAAAAAACTACGGGCCTGTTTTGTGCCTTCCCTGCGATTTCGCTGGCCCAGGTATCCCAGTTATGAAATTCATTTCTACCTTTTATATGAGTAGAAACCTCATTGAATACAACATCATTTGCGAGGTAAACTCTTAAAAACAAGCTAATCACAAATGTTATTGCACCTAAAACCACAATCCATTTTCGCAAAATAAATTTTTCCTTTAAATATTTATACGAAAGAATTAACAGGGGAATTACAACCGGGATATCCCAGTTAGGTTCAATTTTGCTGTGAAAACTTGATAAAAAGAAAAATATCGCAACCCCCAACACATTATATTTTAATATCCCTTCCCACTTTGAAGTGATTCTTACTTTAAAAAAAGCATACCATAAAATAAAGCCTATCAGGGGTCCGGAAATAAGCAACATTCCTAAAAAATAATTCAGGGTGAAGAAAATATCATAAGCCCGGTTTCCTCTGCCCAAAAGATGGTATTGCAAAGGAGGATAACCGTTTTTTATTTGCCAAATAATATGGGGGAGAAATAAGATTATGGAGCACAAGGTTACGAGCCAGAAACTCCTTTTTGTAAGAAGTTTAGGGACTGCTATTATTGTGAAAAGCAGGATCAAGAAACCGTGATATTTGCTGTAAAGCATTAAAGCAATAGACAGCGCTAAAATTAAAATATATTTTATCTTGTCTGAATCCAGATATTTGTCTAACGCCCAAAAATAAAATATGGATGTAGCCAAAAGTGGCCCATCAGGAACCATAATAAATCCATAAGCATGAAAAATGAGAATCCCGGAGACCAGGGAAACAAAGAGTAAAACATCCTCACCGTATTTACTGCAAATTTTCCATAACAGAAACAGGGAGATACCCCCGGTTAAAACGTTTACAATGCGCAATCCAAAAGCATTTTGGAAAAGGAAATAACCCGCTTTAATCATTACTGCAACCGCAGGTGGATGATCAAAATAACCCCAATCTAAATTTTCGGAATACATCCAATAATAAGCCTCATCATGAGATAGCCCGGTAAAAGCTGCACTAAGGAGATTGAGTATTGCCCAAATCAACAAAAACCCCAAAATAAAATAAGTTTGCTTACTTATTTTGTTTTGGGGTTTCAAATTATCGAGTATTTATTGTGCATTTTAGAGTTTTCAAATTAGCCTGTTTTAAATAGTCCTTACTAAAGTTAGTAAAAACTTTCAAGCTAAAATGTACATGACAATAAAATGTAATTCAAAATGAGCCGGATAGTTCCACCAAAAAAATGTTCAATAAATTATGAGAGCAATTTTAGCTTTGCAAACCGGAGCAACAACTTTTTGATGCCACCATTTTCAAAATTAATTTCCGCTTTTTTATCCTGGCCAATTCCTTCTAAGCTAATCACTATACCTTTCCCAAACCTCATGTGTTCTACAGCATTTCCTACTTCCAGTTTAATACTGTCTTTAATTGATGCGGTAGCTGAAGCATCACTTGCAGGTCTCAGTTTTCTCAATTTTCGAAGTTGCTCCTCACTGGGCTTATGGGCAAGTGGCGGAGATCCCGCCGTGGGTTTTGTTTGACGTAATTTGCTCTTATCTACTTCCCCAAAAATATCCAGGTCAATTAAAGGCTTGTACTTGTAATCGTCCTGAGGGATCATATAAGATTTATACTGCTCCTCAATTTCTTCTATAAATCTACTTGGTTCGGCTTCCACCAATTTACCCCATCTGTAACGCGATTGAGCATAGGTAAGGTATGCCTGTTTTTCGGCACGGGTAAGAGCCACGTAAAACAATCGGCGTTCTTCTTCCAATTCACTCCTGGTGCCCATACTCATTCCCGACGGAAACAGGTCTTCTTCCAATCCCACTATATACACATAAGGAAATTCCAAACCTTTTGCCAAGTGTATCGTCATTAGCGCCACCCGGTCATCATCCCCGGTATCATTATCCAAATCGGTGGCAAGGGCGACATCCTCAAGGAATTCGGCTAAAGAACCTGTGGCATCTGCCAACTCTTTTTGTCCTTCCACAAAATCCTTCATCCCGTTTAACAACTCCTCAATATTCTCAATCTTCGCGACTCCTTCAGGAGTTCCGTCCTTTTTGAGTTCCTGCACCAGGCCGGTCTTTTTTGAAACCGTATCAGCCACAGTAAAGGCATCGGCATTCTCATTTAAGATCGCGAAACTCTTGATCATATTCACGAAATTGGAAAGCCTCGTCCTCGTGCCGGAATTTATTTTAAGATCCAGCTGATCTAAATTATCGATCACCTCAAAAATTGACTTTCCGTATTGATTGGCTGCAATAGTCAATTTGTCTATGGTGGTTTGCCCGATTCCCCTGGCAGGAAAATTGATTATTCTTTTTAGAGCCTCCTCATCGTTGGGATTTACAAGCAAACGCAAATAGGAAAGCACATCTTTGATCTCCTTTCGCTGATAAAAAGAAAGTCCGCCATAAATTCTATACGGAATTTCCCTCTTTCTCAGGGCATCCTCCATCGCCCTACTTTGGGCATTTGTCCTGTATAAAATTGCAAAATCGCTGTTTTTTAGCTGATTTTGCATCTGGTTTTCAAAAATCGAACTGGCAACAAAACGTCCTTCTTCCCCATCGGTCAACAACCGGTTCACTATAATTTTGGGGCCTTCGTCGTTATCTGTCCAAACTATTTTTTCGAGTTTGGTCTTGTTTTTTTCGATAATGGAGTTCGCCGCATTCACAATGTTTTTTGTAGACCTGTAATTTTGTTCAAGCCTGTACATCTGGACATTGTCATAATCCTTTTGAAAGTTGAGAATATTGTTGATATTGGCGCCCCGGAAGGCATAAATACTTTGCGCATCATCTCCAACCACACATATATTCTGAAATTTATCTGAAAGTGCTTTTATTATTAAATACTGCGAATGGTTTGTATCCTGATATTCATCTACCAATATATAACGAAAGCGGTTTTGATATTTCTGAAGCACTTCCGGAAAACGGTTCAACAATTCGTTGGTTTTGAGCAACAAATCATCAAAATCCATCGCTCCGGCCTTAAAGCAGCGATCCACATAATTTTTATAAATGTCTCCCAACCGGGGTTTTTTAGACATGGCATCAGCTTCCTTCAACTCGGGATTTTGAAAATAGGCTTTTACCGTTATCAGGCTGTTTTTATAGGAAGAGATCCTGGAGTACACCTGTTTGTATTTATAAATATCTTTATCCAGCCCCATTTCCTTAATTATCGCAGAAATTAACCGTTGGGAATCCTGGGTGTCATAAATGGTGAAATTTGATGGATATCCAAGTTTATCGGCTTCAAAACGCAGCATTTTCGCGAAAATGGAATGGAAAGTTCCCATCCATAAATTCTTGGACTCGGTGCTCCCTACAATTTGGGAGATCCGTTTTTTCATTTCCCGCGCGGCTTTGTTCGTAAAGGTCAATGCCAGGATATTAAAAGGATCCACATTCTTGCTCATCAGGTAAGCGATCCTGTAGGTAAGCACCCTTGTTTTTCCCGAGCCGGCTCCGGCAATCACAATCATTGCACCGTCTATTTGAAGTACGGGGGCTTTCTGGGCATCGTTTAATTCAGCTAAATAAGATTCCAATTTTTTGCTTTATTTTAGGGGGTGAATTTAACCAAATTTCAGCGTTAATTAAAATTCTATTCCACCTTACTTTTGAACAAATGCATTTCAGATTATGTCAGCATTGATATTTTAAATACATTTAGCCTTCCTTTTTTAAATTATAGGACCTATGAAAAATTATCTGCAAATACTGTTTATTCTGAGTTTCATTTTTGTTAACTCCAATACCGCTGCCCAAAACCAACCTGAACCCGGAATGGTAATTTCTGAATTTGGACCTTCCTACAACATTGAAAATCCAGATTATAAAACTTCCCTTACCCAGGCGTATAAAGTTGTTTTTGATATCACTAAAACTTCCGAAGATCCTTCTGAAATCAATAAATACATTGAAACCGTTGCCCGTTTTTTAAATATTCATGTAAAAGCAGGAAAACCCTTGAATACGATGGAGGTTTTTGTTGTGATGCACGGTGGGGCTGCGCAAACTCTTCTTAAAAATGAATTTTACCAGGAAGTTTATAAAACTGATAATCCTAATATTGCCCTTTTTGAAGCCTTAAGCGATAATGGAGTTCAAATTATTTTATGTGGACAAACGTCAATGGCGAGGAATATTTCTAAAGAAAGAAGGATTCCCCAGGCGCAGATTTCACTTTCGGCAATGACGGCCTTAGTTCAATTACAAAATGAAGGCTTCCGTCTCATAAATTTTTAATTTAAAATCTATTATTCTATGAAACATTATTTTTTATGTCTGTTTTCTCTGATTGCAATTGGAATCCAGGCGCAATCAAAACAAAGTGTCGATCAGCAAATTGATTCACAGATTGACCCACAAATTAAGGCCGCGGCAGAAAACATAGAACAACAGGTTATTGCCTGGCGACGGGATTTTCATGAAAATCCGGAATTGTCCAACAGGGAATTTGAAACCGCGAAAAAAATAGCCGCCCATTTAAAGAGTTTGGGAATGGAAGTTCAAACCGGTGTTGCAAAAACCGGAGTTGTAGGAATATTAAAAGGAGATAATCCGGGGAAAGTTGTGGCTCTACGGGCAGATATTGATGCTTTGCCTGTCATTGAGAGAAATGAGCTTCCTTTTAAATCTGAAATCACCGCTGACTTCCTTGGAACCAAAACCGGGGTGATGCACGCCTGCGGTCACGATACCCACATCGCGATCTTGATGGGAGTTGCTGAAATTCTTTCCAAAAACAAGGATAAGATCAACGGGACTGTAAAATTCATCTTTCAACCTGCAGAAGAAGGTCCGCCTCCGGGAGAAGAAGGTGGCGCTTCCCTGATGATCAAGGAAGGAGTATTGAAAAACCCCGATGTAGATGCCATTTTTGGATTGCATATCAATTCCGGGACGCCGGTTGGGACAATTCGCTATAAACCTGAGGGCACAATGGCGGCGGTAGAGCGCTTTGTGATCAATGTCCAGGGAAAACAAACCCATGGATCGGCTCCCTGGAGCGGAACAGATCCTATTTTAATTTCGGCAAAAATTATTGACGGATTACAAACCATCATCAGCAGGGATGCCAAACTGGTGGATGGCGCTGCCGTTATCACCGTGGGAAAAATTACCAGCGGTGTGCGCTTCAACATTATTCCTGAAACTGCGGAAATGATTGGAACTGTAAGGACCCTTGATGCAGATATGAAAGAAGTGATCCTAAAACGGATGCGGGAAATGGTTCCTGCAATAGCCGAAGCTTATGGCGGAAAAGCGACTATTGAAATTCAGAATAATACCGCTATTACCTATAACGATCCAGAACTTACCGGTAAAATGCTTCCCACCCTTCAACGGATTGCAGGGAAAGATAAGGTGGAGCTTGTAAAACCAACCACCGGAGGGGAAGATTTTTCCTTTTTCCAGGAAAAAATACCCGGGTTTTATTTCTTTTTGGGTGGACAGCCCGAAGGAACTTCAGAACCGGCACCGCACCATACCCCCGATTTTTATATAGATGAAAGTGGAATGTTGCTGGGCGTTAAAGTGATGTCACAACTGGCAATCGATTATTTAAATCAATAAAAAAAATAACAGCGAACATTTAAAAAAGAACAATAAATTTCAGAAGGAATTTTCACAAAAAAAATAATAAACAAAGAACCACGAACTTCAACAAAAAAACAGCAACCGTGAAGACTTCGGTCCAGCCTAAAATATTATGAACGAAATCAATCTTTTACAATCCTTAACTTCTCTTTTGCCTGCAGCAATAGTAGGTGTAGTCGCCTTCTATTTCTTTAAAATGCACGTCATCAATGAGGAAAAACGCAGGCGTTTTTTACTGAGACGCGAAAATCAAAACACGGCCTTACCTCTACGCTTACAGGCCTACGAGCGTATGACCTTGTTTTTGGAACGCATTTCCATGGGAAAAATACTATTGAGGATTAAACCTTCCAATTTAGATAAAGGTGAGTATGAAAGGTTGCTTGCAAAAACCATCGATCAGGAATTTGAGCATAACCTCGCGCAACAAATTTATATGTCGGTAGAATGTTGGAATGTAATTAAAACCGCGAAAAACGCAACCATAGGAATTATCAGGAAAACCGGGCAGAGGGAAAATATAGATTCAGCAGAAAAATTACGGGAAGTAATCCTGACCAATTTGATGGATCAGGCTGCTCCCACAGATGCCGCGCTGGAATTTGTGAAAAAAGAGGTGAGAAATATTATTTGATCAAAAGTAAGGCAATAGCATTTATTGGATTTTTTTTATAATTCTCTTAAGCTCTACTCTGGGTGTTTTTAAGCCACGAATGCACGAATAACTTTAAAATATTAACAGGAGCAGAAGAATATTATTTGATCAAAAGAAAGGTCTCCAGAATCTTTTTGAGGCTTTTTTATTTTGTAATTCCCGTTCCCTAGCATATTCATAACCTTGTTCCCACCAGGATTTCATCGCTTTTTTATTGAATACAAGTGAGTTTTCCGTCAATTGAACCGGGGTGTAATAGGTTGTTAATTTCACCTTTTTGTTCAGGGCGGCCAGTTTCCCTTCCACAACATCGTGATATTCCACCTGGTCCATCAAAAACCCGAAGAGATTGATCATTAAGGAAAAAGGATTTTTACCCAACACCTTGTTATATTCCATATTTTCGGCTTCAAGGATTATGGCGTCCACCTCAGTAGCCCCTCGTTTTATGGCCTCCCTTATTGGAACTACACAACCCAATCCCCCATCGGCATACTCATATCCGTTTTTTGTGGCCAGGCTCATAAATGGAATGTAATTACAGCTTATCCAAATCCAATCGCAAAAATCATCATAAGAAAAATCCTTTATAGATTTATATTCTACCCTGTTTTTGGATAAATTGGAAACCGTTACCACCACATCATTGTCCTTCTGTTTTAAGGAGTTGAAGTTTTCCTCGGTAAAATGGAGTTTTATGTGCTTTCGCAAATTTTTACTTTCCCCAAAGGTTCGCCGCTGTTTGATAAACTGCCAAAACATATTGAAATAATTGATGGTCACATATTCCCGGCCATCCTTTTTCTTGACAATAAACGGATTGATGCTGAATATTTTGCGCTGGGTAACATTGGTATAAATATCATATATTTTTTCAATATTCCCATCGGCAAGATGGGGGATCAACAAGCTACCTGTAGATGTTCCCAGGAAAAGATCGTACTTTTTCCCTCCTTCCTCCATTAAATACTGAGCCACGCCGCCGGCAAAAGCGCCTTTGCTGCCACCTCCTGAAATTACCAATGCACGCATTAAATTTCTATTTGGTTGAGTTTTTCATTTTTAAATTTCGCATAACTATACCCGCTTTCCCACCAGCTTTCCATCTTAATTTTATCAAAAATAAGTGAATTAGTGGTCAATACAGTTGGGGTATAATAAAAGTTGATGATAGCATCGTTATTGGCCGCGACAAATTTTCCAATCCGGACATTTTGATTTTCTATCCTATCCAGCATAAAGCTAAATAAATTGGTGATGAGAGAAAATACGTTTTTTGAGGGTAACCGGTTAAAATAAGTCACTTCTGTTTGTAGAATAATAGCATCTATCTCTGTAGCTCCCCGCTTAATTGCCTCCTCAATAGGTGCCATAGAGCCAAAGCCTCCATCAGCATATTCACAACCATTTTTTTTGACCAAACTCATAAAAGGAATATAATTACAGGAGATCCAGATCCATTCGCAAAAATCTTCATAATCGTATTCTTTAATAGATTTGTATTCCACCTCATTCAGGGATAAATTTGAAACCGTAACCACTATATCCTTATTTCCGGCTTTTAATTCCTCAAACTCCTCCGGGGAAAAAGAATCCGAAATTAAATTTTTTAAATTTTGGCTTTCGCCGAAGGTTTTCCTGCCCTTTATAAGATTCTTAAAAACATTGAAATGGTTGATGCTGATTTGATCATAGCCATGAACCCGTTTTACGAAAAAAGGGCAATTGCTAAAAATACTGTTTTGGTCTACTGAAGTATAAACATTCTTGATTTTCGGGGTTTTGTTCAATGCCAGATGAGAAATCAACAAGCTGCCTGTAGAAGTCCCTATAAACATGTCATATTTATAGCCCTGAACTTCCATCAAATATTGTGCAACCCCGCCCGCGAATGCGCCTTTGCTTCCTCCTCCTGAAATTATCAATGCCCGCATTTATTTGTTCAGCTTTTTGTTTAAAAATTCCCGGTCGTCTCCGGATAATTGTTTCAATAAAACTACATATTTTTCGTGATATTCTTCATTTCCCAGCAACCTATCTAAAAGTTTTCGGCTAAAATCCCGGAAGCGATAAGTATGATGCCGGGCAGCCTTCAATAAATCGATTAAATTTTGTTGGCTGAAGGCATTGAGCTGATATAAATAACCAAAGGCATTTTGCCTGATCTCAAAGGGATAATATTCCCGTGTGTAACCGGAAAGTTCTTTGTAATACTCAGCAGTTTTCCCAGGGTCAATTTCCGGACTTACCAAATTTATGGTGAGCCATAACATGCCTACATTCTTATTGGAAAAACCCTCAATATTTGCAGTTTTTTCAAGCCATTTCCCGGTTTCTTCAGGAAATTGCATCCAGAGTTTCAGAAGTGCTTTTTCAATTGTCAAATATGATTTGTCCTCAAGCAGTCCACTAAATTCCCCCTTTAATTCCATCGGGATATTTTCCATACTTGTTGCGATGGCTTGTCTCACATAAATATTTTCGCTTTCAAAAGCTTTCTTATAAAGTTTTAGCGCAGAAGGGTCCTTTTCTCCCTCTAATTGAAAAACCGCTTCCTGCCCTATATAATCGTTGACAGGAAACTCTAATGCCCGGTTTAGCAGCGCTATTTTATCCTGAAAAGGGATTTGCCTGAGTGCGGCCATTTCTAAATATTTGACAATAAAATTTGATCTTTTTAATGAACTTAAAGATTCAGTTCCCTGAAAAGCTGATTGTTTTAACCAGTCGTTGACAAATCCGGTCAAATCCTGACCTGAAGTTTTTTCAACTTCATCTATAAAATCTTCGGTAGTCACATTTTTAAACGCGTATTTTTCAATATAATTTTTAATGGCAAGTTTAAAAGCATCATCCCCTACCTTCTCCCGCAGGATATGTAAAGCCCAGGCTCCTTTTTGATAATAGGTGAGGGAGCTGGAATTTTTTGCCAGCAGGGGCTCTCCTTTCCCTTTGTCGCTCAGCTCTTTTAATTGCTCGGCAGATTCGTAAAGTTTCCAGTAATAATAATCTTCCCCAAATAGTTTCTTTTCCGCCAGCATTGCGTAATAGGTTGAAAAACCTTCGTGCAACCAATGATGTCGCCCATTGGTTTCGGTAATTAGGTTCCCAAACCACTGGTGCGCCAATTCGTGTGCGTTGACATTTACATAGTTCCTGTCATTAAAAGCAATGGAATCAACCATCAGCGAATTGGAAAAAATAGTTGTGCCCGTGTTTTCCATTCCGGAATACAAAAAATCCTGCACCGGGATTTGCTTGTAATTTTGCCAGGGATAAGGAAAACCGATCTCAGATTCAAAAAAATCGAATATTTCTTTTGAATACCGGTAAGTAGGTTCAACTTTCTCTTCATCTTCCGGCTGATAATACAATGAAATTGGGATCCCCGAAGCGGATTCCAGATCTTTCTGACGGAATTTTCCCGCAGCCACGGCGACCAAATAACTGCTCATAGGATTCTGCATTTCGTATTTCCATTGGGTTATGGAATCGTTTACAGCACTTGTCCCCTTTAGTTCGCCATTTGCAATTACCTCATAACCGGAATTAAAATTGATCTTCAAATCAAAAACGGCCTTCTCCCTCATATCGTCAAAACAGGGCAACCAGTAAGAAGTATATTTTCCCTGGCCCTGTGTCCAGACTTGTTTTGCCACATATAATTCATCAGCAAACGCCCAATTGATAAAATACATGGTTTGTTTTGGTTTTACTGAATAGGTCAAATCCAAATTGTTCTTTTCGGAAGGTTTAAAATCGGCTATTAACCATAAACGGGTGCTGTCATTATAGAATTCAACCTGGGAATTGTTTAAAAGCAC
>JAENXB010000176.1 GCA_016649785.1 Flavobacteriaceae bacterium | reverse complement strand
TATATTTGATAGGACAAACAAAATGATAAAGAAGCAAACTCTTGTTATGACTTTTATGGATATGTTCACTCATAACCACAAATATAAATATCTTTACGCAACACCCGAGGCAGAGCCTCGGGGAATTCTATTGATTAAAATGAACGTACATAAAATTGTTCATGAGACCATTTTATTATTATTAAAATTTGGTCTTAAACTTTATTTAAAAACCGTTTTACCCTAAGCGAGAGTTCGTTTGGACTGAAAGGTTTTGTTATAAAATCGTCAACGCCCATATTAAACGCATCCATTATAATATTTTCCTGGGTAGAGGTTGACAATACGATAATGGGGGTTTTGGGAGAATTCTTTTTAATGTAACTTATCAATTCTTTTCCTGTTACAAAAGGCAGCATTAAATCGGTTAAGATCAAATCGAAATTGGATTCCTTCAATAATTTCATGGCTTCCCTTCCATCTTTCGCAATTAGTACTTCGTGACCATCCTTAGTCAGTTTAAATTCTAAAGACTTGATCACCATGGGGTTGTCTTCAATAACTAAAATCTTTTTCATATTCCTATCTTTAGTTCAGGGAAATCCCGTGTTAGTTGTTTTGTTATTGATGCAAATTCCAGCTGCAGGTCAAGTATAAGTCCGGGCATTTCGGTTTCTTCTGCTTCAGAATTCAGGAGATGGCAAATACTCCTTCCTGTTTCATTCTCCAACATTTCGAACGAAGATTTTATACTGTGTGCGATCTCCCGGATCCTGTTATAATCTCTGTCCTGAAGTCCAATATTTAACTGCTCAAGCTCTGTATTGACCGAAGTGCTGAACAATTCCAAAGATTCAAAAACAGATTCCTCATGACCTTCGAAAATATCCCTTAAATAATTTAATGAATAACAATCGTTTTGGGCAGGAGATCTATCAGGTAACTTTTCCAGAATTTCATTAATTTGAAGAATGGTGGTAGATTTTATAAAAGGTTTTTTTATAACCCCTTCTGCATAAGCAATTACGCGTAATTCCTGTGGAGTTGGAACGATTCCAACAGTGATCAATACCGGCAGCATTAATCCCAATTCTGTTTTAATGTAATCGGCGGTTTGATATCCGTTTAAAGGAGCGGAATTTTCCTCAATTACAAGAATATCTGCCTTGTTGTTTTTATTAAACCAATGGATTGCATCCATGCCGGAGTTACAGATCACCAGCTGCCAGCCTTCCTGTAAAGCTATGTGAGCGAAATTTTCCTGTTCTGTTATATTGCTTTCTACCAATAAAATAGTAGGTCCTGCTTGTAGGGAAGCATTTGGGTTTTTCATGAAAGTGGGTGATTTGGGGCTAAATTACCTGATTCAGATTTTTAATTTTTACGCTTATATTTTTTCAATTACGGATATTTCATATTTTATGATTTTTTTAAGATATAATTAAGGTTTAAAAGTACTTCTTTTTTAGATGAATAAAGGCTTTTAAAATTCAATTAACAAATTATAAGGCCAATAAAATAAGGAGGTTACGAATTTACCTTTAATTTATACGCTCGTTTTTATAATGGTTTTAAACTAAATCCTCATTCCCTGGTTTAGTTTTCTGTAGGTAATTTCGTTCATTAAGTTGTGGCGCGATCAAATACGTTTGGATAATATCCCTTATTGTGTTAAAGATCACCGGTTTGGTAATATAATCATCCATCCCAAATTCTACACATCGCCCCTGCTCTCCTTTTAAGGTTCTCGCAGTGAGGGCTACAATAGGCACACGATGATCCTTATCTTCTAAAGCCCTTATTTTTTGGGTTGCTTCAAACCCGCTCATAATTGGCATCTGAATATCCATTAAAATAAGATCTATCGGTACATTTTTATACATTTCTACGGCCTCAAATCCATTTTCCACTTCCAATATGTTCGCGTTTGGCAATGCTTTCCTGACAATTGTTTTGGCCAGAAATTTATTTATAGGATTGTCCTCGGCCACCAAAATAGTAAATACCGTTGCCGATTTAACAAGATCCTTAGAAGCCTTTGAGGGTTCTTTTTCATTAACTGAAACCTTCATATTTTTCAGCATATTAAAAAGGTGATCAATTTGTACGGGTTTTGTAATATTAAACTGAACATTTAAATCTTTACAAGCCTGATAAATTTTCTCATCATCGGCAGAACTATGCAATAATATTATTGGTAAATCTTCCCGGGTATAATTAAGTTTATTTCGAATATGGCCAATTAAATCGATCCCGTTCATATATGGCATATTATAATCTACAATGGCCAAATCGAATCTGTTAATGCCTTCCAGGGATTGTAAAGCCTCGATCCCGTTGGAAACCAGTTCAGACTGAATATTACCAATAGCCAACATTTCTTTAAGAATGATCCGGTTATTTTTATTATCATCAACTACAAGAACCCTGTTGATTGCTTTTGTAGTTTCTTCTAAATAATCTTCTCCTTTTTCAGACTTAAACCTGATTACAAATGAAAACACGCTACCTTTGCCTAATTCACTTGTTACTTCCAGTTTGCTATCCATTAATTCGAGCAGTTTGTTGCTTATGGTAAGCCCTAAGCCTGTTCCTCCGTATTTTCGGGTTGTTGACGAGTCCTCCTGATCAAAAGCGTTAAAAACCTTCTGAAGATTGTTTGGTTCAATTCCAATCCCCGTATCGCGAATGGAAAAAGTGTACAGCATATCATCTGAATTATTTTCGCATGGAATGGCTTCAATTTTTAATTCCACCTCCCCTTTTTCGGTAAATTTTACGGCATTCCCTAAAAGATTGGTGATAATTTGCCGGATGCGGATGGGATCTGCATAGATAAAGCGGTTAATCTCTGAAGAAATATTGAGCAGAACTTCCAGATCCTTTATATGAGCCTGGTGTTTAATAATATCTATTGTTATTCCACAAAGTTCAATTAGGTCTGTTTTCTCATTGTTGAGTTCCAGTTTTCCAGCCTCAATTTTAGAAAAATCCAGAATATCATTGATCAGATCCAATAAAGTATTGGCCGAATAATAGACCGTTTGCATATATTGCCTTTGGCTTTTGGTGAGCTGGGTTTTCATCAAAAGATCAGTAAAACCAATGACTCCATTTAAGGGGGTTCTGATTTCGTGACTCATGTTTGCCAGGAATTCCGATTTGGATTTATTTGCCGCTTCCGCTTTAAGCTTTGAATTTACCAGGGAATTTTCCATTTCTTTTCTATCGGTGATATCAGATTGTGTCCCGATCATTCTCAAGGGCTTTCCTGAAGTATCCCATTCAATAATTTTACCTCTGTCCAATATCCATTTGTAATTACCATTTTTACATTTAACCCGTTTTTCGATATTGTAACCCTGAGCTTTTCCTTCAAAATAATCCATCACTGCCTGATCCAATTTTTCTCTTTCCTCAGGGTGCACCCTTTCGTTCCATTCTTTTACGTCTGTTAGGGCCTCCTCAGCATCAAAGCCCAACATATTTTTTGCCTGTTCAGACATATATTGTGTTCCTTCCGGAATGTCCCAGTCCCAAACGCCATCCCCAGAGCTTTCAAGCGCAAACTGCCAACGCTGCTGGCTTTCACGAAGTTCATTTTCAATATGTTTAAAACGTGAAATATCTGATGCTACCCCTAAGTAACCAGTAATTTCACCTTCTCCATTTTTAATGGAAGTAACCGCCAGTTGTACAGGAAACCGGGTGCCGTCTTTACGTATATAGATCCACTCCCTGGTATCTATTTTTCCTTGTTTGGCTCTTAAAACAAAAACATCTAACCCGCTTACCTCCCCGGAATATTTTTTTGCAAATAATTGCTCCCGCTCAAGTACTTCCTCTTTATCGTGAAGAAGCCGAATGTTCATGTTCTGATTAAATTCATGAGAGGTATATCCCAATAAGTTTTCGGCCCCCTTATTAAATTTTCGCACCATCCCATCGAGATCGATTTCAATAATTATAACCTGAGTGGTAGCATCCATTACGCCCTGAAGCTCACTAAGGCTTTGTTTCAAAGCTTCTTTTGCTTCCCTGATTTCAGTAATGTCAATTATTTGAGCTATAAAATATAAAGGTTCCCCTTTCTTTCCGCGTAAAAGGGAAACATTGAGCAATCCATAAATAATGCTTCCGTTTTTAGGGATATATCTCTTTTCAATTTGATAGGTTTCCCGCTTATGTGCAACTATTTCATTCAATAACTCAAAATCGGACTCAAAATCTTCCGGATGTGTAATTTCCTGAAAATTTAGATCCAGCAATTCTTCCTGGGAATAGCCCATAGTTTGAGTTAAATTCCGGTTGACCTTTAGGAACTTCCCTTTAGGAGAAACCATCGCCATTGCGTTAGGGGAAAATTCAAAAGCATTTTTAAAGAAATTGGCCTTTTCCTGAACCTGGTTTTCCCATTTTTTACGGGAGGTAATATCTTCTATTTGAGTAATAATCAAGTAACCAACCTCATCGGGTTCAGAAAAAACCGAGGTGCTCATATTACACCAAATAATTTCTCCTGTCTTTAAAATAAACCTGATTTCAATTTTATAGTTGTCTATCTCACCGGATAATATTCTTTCCCTGTAAGAATTTGCAGTTTCCAGATCTTCCGGGTGAATAATATCCCTAAAAGTTAAATTTAAAACTTCCTCTAAATCTGATTCCTTATATTTAAAGATGGCAACGGCGGCAGGATTCACTGTTAAAATTTTACTGTTTGACCCTTCTAGTATGATACCAATGGAAGATTTGCTAAAGATTTGTTGAAACTTATCCGTACTAGATTTCAACTCCATTTCACTCTTTTTCCTTTGATCAATATCATGAATGGCTCCATGAATTTTTACACATTTCCCATTTTTAAGTTCAGGTTTTCCAAAAACACTTACCCAAATCACGTTTCCTTTGGCAGTAACCAGTTGTAATTCTTCTTTATACGGGATCCCGTTTTCAACTGCAGCCTTAAACAAATAATTTATCCGGTCCCGGCTTTCTCCTTCTTTATAAAAATTAAGGGCAGTATCCAGGGTTGGGATGTAATCCCTGTCCACTTCATGAATATCCCTGGTGATTTTAGTCCAGGTTAATATTTGACTGCTCAAATCTATTTGCCATCCGCCAATGCGTGCAAGTTTATCAGCTTCCTGAAAAATTTCGTTGGTTTTATTAAGTTCTTTATTTTCCTTCAGCAATTGCTGGTTAATATTTTTATTCCGACTTAGATCGGTATGAAGTATTAATAGTCGCGATACTTTTCCTTCTGAATTCTTTACAGCTTTCCCTTTTCCCTCTAATAGAACGAGTTCCTGCGCCTTGTTTCTAAATTTAAAAACTGCATCAAAAGATTTTTCAGGATTTGCGGCACATTCCGCAAATAAATGAATTGCGAGGTCCCTGTCATTTTCTGATGACTTAAATGCGCTTTCTTCCTCTTCCACAGTATAATCCAAGTTTTTCCAGAAAGAACCGCTTATCCATAAATTTCCGGGTTGTTCCAGATCACAATACCATATCCCATCAATAATATTCTCACTCAGCCATTTAGAGATTGACACATCGTTTTTAAGGAGATCATAAAATTCGGTTTGTAAATAATTGTCGGGGTGAAACATAATAGGTTTGAGTTTGGGCGCGGGGTTTAATTTTTTTCCAAATCTATGCTTTAATTCCACTAAAAAACGCTTAATCATAATTTTTTCTTAAAATCAATCGCAGCGCTTTAATTCCATGTTCTGGATCACTTAAAAAAGTCGATAATCTCTGGTTCATTAGCTAATCTAACTTGGTTCCATAAACAGATTTATCTCCTGGGTAAATATTATCACTTATTGGCTTGGAAAATAATTCTTCCTTTGGGTATCCTAATAATTTCAGAAATGCAGGATTTACTCTTCTGAAAAAACCATCATAGCCCGCAATGCAAAGAAAATCGGTTGATGACTCGAAAAAAGGTTCAATGTTAAAATGTTCTTCAAAATTTAAATTAGGGTTATCAGAAATTTGTACCGTATTTAATCAATAGAAT
>JAENXB010000347.1 GCA_016649785.1 Flavobacteriaceae bacterium | reverse complement strand
CTTTCGCCACGTCCGGCCATTCCTATCGTAGATCCATAAAATCTATGTATGTCTTCTTTAAACCCAAGTCCATAGCCACCACCCTTTTTCATTTTACCATCTTTTCCCGGGACTTTTCCATTGAGTTGATCTGCATTAAAACCAAAACCATAAGCTGGCATTCTCATTCCTCCCCCATATTCAATATGATAGCCCCTGGTAAAGCCAAGATTTTTTTGACCGTTTAGCCACCAGGGAGTATACATATGCAATCCACCCACACCATCTTCATTGTAGCGTTTGCGATCCATCAGGGATGGGATGAATGCCGTTCGGGAAGACCCCGTTGAATCATGCAGATATTTACCTACAAGTTCGCTGGAATTGGCTAATCCATTGGGGTGTTGGGAGGATTTAGAATTAAGAAGTAACCTGGCTGAACTACAAGCACTTGCAGCTAAAATCACGACTTTAGCCTTGACCTCATATTCTTTAAAATTTTCTTTCTTTACATAGGAAACCCCTGTTGCTTTTCCATCTCCATCAGTTAGAACTTCCCTCACCATTGCATTTGCAAATAAATCCACATTACCTGTTTCTAGGGCAGGATTAACTAACACGGAAGAAGATGAAAAATCCCCATATATTGAGCAAGAACGTGAACATTGATTACAAAAAAAGCAAGCTCCTCGTTTTTTATTTACCTTTTTGGTTAATATGGAAAGTCGGGAAGGAATCATAGGAATACCTGCTTTCTCAGTTCCCTTTTTTAAATATAGTTCATGTAATCTGGGTTTGGGTGGAGGTAGAAAGTATCCATCCGGGTCATTTGGAAGATTTTCATTGGTTCCAAAAACTCCTATCAGTTTATCTATTTTGTCATAATAGGGTTTAACGTCATCATATCCAATTGGCCAGTTATCTCCCTTCCCGTCATAATCTTTTCGTTTAAAATCCAATGGACCAAATCTTAAAGAAATACGACCCCAATGATTGGTGCGACCACCTACCATTTGAGAACGAAACCAGTCAAATTCAGTTCCGTTTTTTTTGGTATAAGGCTCACCTTCTATTTCCCAACCTCCATACGCCATATCAAAATCTCCGAATGGTCGAGTAGAACCTGCTCCCCGTCTTGGTGATTCCCATGGGCCACGCAATTGGGTGCGTTGGGAAGGATTAGCAGGGTCGAAATCGGGACCGGCTTCCAGAAGTGCAATTTTAAATCCTGCTTCTGCAAGAACTTTAGCCGCCATTCCACCTCCTGCTCCTGAACCTACAATACAGATGTCATATACTTTGGGTTGTTTTAATATTTGAAAGGACATTTATTATTTTTATTAAATCAGATTAGAAGTATAATTATTGGAAGCGAAAAAAATCAACCAATAACGATTATAAATAGGTAACTAAATTTAACTGAAACGTTTTTGCAAAAACGTGTAATTTGTTCATCCGAAGTTGCTATTTCATTATTTGTTAGAAATATTACAAAATCTCAAAGCTTTTTTTTCCGCTATTTAAAAAATGTAAGCCCAAATATTTATTCTGGATCTTATAAATGAAGAATGGAAAAAAATTCCTCAATATAAATTTTTAATTACGTTAACATTCCTTTAGGATTCAACCAAGGTAATAAAACGTTTTAGCTTAAAAAAATTATTTCCAAAAAAATTATTTTTTTAACATTTTTCATTCAATCTAATTAGGATGTTTAGGGCAACATATAAATATATTCCCTTAATTATACCTTAATCACTCACGTTACGCAAAAAAAAAGGTCAAAAAGGAATTACGCAGCTCTTGGTGTTGATAACTTTCGAAGTTCTATATAAGCAGCTTGCTGAGCTGCTAAATAGATTTGAGCTTTCATAGCAAAATGATTTTTGCT
>JAENXB010000186.1 GCA_016649785.1 Flavobacteriaceae bacterium | reverse complement strand
TTATTACGTTAACAAATTGCAGCGTCCCTGAAAGCGACCGCCTCCAAAAAGCCGATTCATTTAAAAATACCGCCAAGGTGTTGCGAATGACACGTGCCGGAGTGGCCTGGCAGGCGGTTGGCTGCGCCCGCGGAGCGTATGAAAGCGCATTGAAATACACCAAAAAACGCGAGCAGTTTGGCAGGCCCATCGCTTCCTTTCAATTAATTCAAAATCATTTGGTGGAGATGTTATCCAATCTTACGGCTATGCAAACTATGGTGTTCCGACTTTCGGAAATGCAGGATCAGGATTTGCTTACAGATGAGCATGCATCGCTGGCAAAAGTTTTTTGCAGTTTGCGTACCCGTGATGTGGTGAGCCGTGCCAGGGAAGTGCTGGGTGGGAATGGTATTCTATTGGAATATGACGTGGCTCGTTTTGTGGCAGATGCCGAAGCCATTTACAGTTATGAAGGCACCAAAGAGATCAACTCCCTTATTGTTGGCCGGGCAATCACCGGCTACAGTGCTTTTGTGAATTAAATAATAATAGCAAATAAAACATAAAAATGTCAGTTTTAGTGATCAGTCCGGGCAGGGATCCGGAACCCTGGGTGGAAGCCCTAAAAAAAGAATATCCCGGAATAAATGTTTATGCGTATCCCGAAGAACACGACCCTGAAGAAATAGAATATGCCATTAGCTGGAAACATCCCCGCGGGATCTTTAAACATTATCCCAACCTAAAGGTGATCGCCTCAATGGGCGCGGGAGTAGATCATATTATCTGTGATCCCGAGATCCCGAAAAATGTGGTTATCACCAGGATCATTGACGACCAGCTATCTGTAGATATAAGCGATTTTGTTTTGGCACTTGTATTGGACCACATCCGCAATATTTCATTTCATCATAATTTACACGCCTGGGAATCAATACAATACAAAAGGATTGAAGAAGAGCAGATCGGGATTATGGGACTCGGAATTATGGGAAGTGCCGTGGCGCAAAGCTTACTCAAAAACAGGTTCAATGTATCGGGATGGTCAAGAACACCGAAGGAACTGCCCGGTGTAAATACTTTCTGCGGAGAAAAACAATTAGAAAAATTTCTGAATAAATCGACAATTTTGATTTGTCTTTTACCTCTAACCCCGGAAACCGAAAATATTCTCAACAAGGAATTTTTCAAAAAACTTCCAAAAGGCGCTTACATCATCAATGTGGCACGCGGTCAACATTTGGTGGAGCACGATTTGCTTGAAATGATAGACAAAGGGCATCTTTCTGGAGCAAGCCTTGATGTTTTCAGAATTGAACCCTTGCCCCAGGAACATCCTTTTTGGGATTATCCAAAAATCAAGATCACACCGCATATTGCCAGTATTACCAATCCCCATAAAGTAGTTCATCAATTGATAGATAATTACAGAAGAATGAAGGAGGGAACAGAACTTAAAAATACTATAGAAAGGAAATTGGGATATTAAAATGGTTTGATGATTGGAATTGATCTTGAAGAAAATATTTAGCCACGAATATATAATTTGAAGTTTGAAGTCCGAAGTATTGGGAGTTCATGAAAACCATCAGATTTGGAAATTGATTTATTAAAAAACGTAACTTTAATTATAGAATATTTTAAAATTTTTTTCGTGCATTCGTGGCTTAAAAAAACATCAGGATCAAAATTAGCCGCGAATGTTGAAAAAGTTTTTGACTGCGGAATTCGTTGATTTGAAATTTTGAATTTTGAATTTGTTCCAATTGAGATTATAAATATGCTTCGAAAGCAGAATACCTAATGCCAACATTATATAAATCATTTCAGATGAAAAAAATAAAGAATATTCTGGTAGCAGTAGATTTCAATGACAACATTGGAGATTTGCTCGGTTATGCCGATAGTATTGCCACAAAATTCGGTTCCAAAGTTTGGTTGATCCACGTTTCGGCCCCGGATCCCGATTTTGTTGGCTATGAGCCCGGTCCGCAATATATCCGGGATTCCCGGGCTGAAGAATTAAAGGATGAACATAGAAGATTGCAGGATCTGCGCAAAACCTTTTTGAGCGAGAATTTAAAATCTGAAGCACTTTTAATTCAGGGCTCTACGGTTGAAACCGTATTGGAAGAAGCAAAAAAATTAAATTCGGATCTTTTGATCGTAGGCACCCATAAGTATGGTTTTATTCAGAATATTTTTCTGGAAAGCGTTTCGTTAAAATTATTCAAAAACGCGAATATTCCGTTTTTGGCGATTCCAATAAAAAATGAATAATATTGTGGCAGATACGCCCAATTTGGGCGTCCCTGCCATTTTGCCGGATTATTGATGATATAATTTGAAATTGTTTGAAATGCCCTGTCATCCCTTATAATAATATCGTAAAATCGGGTTTGCCAACCGAATTCGGAATGGATTTTTCGGGCATTGATCGTGCAAATCCGTTTGTATTGATTTATTATAACGCCCAGGGTTCCGGGTTTCCATTGTTCGTTTTTCCCGCCGGATTTGGAAATTGTGGGTTTGGGATTCCCGAGATATTGGATATTTTCGGCCGCGGCGCCGGATTTGGTGGTTTCGGGGAACGTGATAGAGACGCCCAATTTGGGCGTCTCTACGTGTACGTTTCCCCCATCATCCATTTTATCAATGATAATGATCCCGTGCATATGATTGGGCATCACGATAAATTCGCCCAATTTCACGAATGGAAAATGATTGGAGATTTCGATCCAAAAATTATGTGCGATTTTCCCGGTTTCGGATAAACGCATGTTCCCATCAACAATATTCCCAAAAAAAACATTCCTTGTTTTGGGTGCAAATAGTTACAAAATATGCCGCATTCCAACTGTAATCCCAGGTTTTTAAACGCGCAGGTGCAATGCGGTATTTGTTTTGAAATTTTTCAGCCATTCGCTATTTTATCTGTTAAATAGTATCCATTTCTTCCACCGACTTTCTAAGATACGTAAAGTTCAAAACAAAATAACCGTAATTTGCTTTTTGGAAATGCTGCAATTTCTTTATAAACATATTTTAAATTAGTGCGTAACTTTTTATAATAGAAACACCTAAGGCCCTTAAAACAGATTATGAAAAATTCAATCCTGATGCTGCTCGTTTTCCTCCATGGAAGTTTAATCCTCAACGCACAAAACACCATTGAAGTTAAAATAATCAATTTCGCATCAGATAAAGGAGTTGCGCAAATAGGCCTTTTTAATAAGGAAACTTCATTTTTAGACAAGTTTTACAAAGGAAAAGAGGTGAAGATCAAAGACCAAAAGGCAGTTGCTATCTTTACCGATATTCCCGACGGAACCTATGCGATCTCGGTTTTTCACGATAAAAATGAGGATGAAAAACTCAATACATTTCTCGGGATCCCGACAGAAAATTACGCTGCTTCCAATAATGCCCCTTCTAAATTTGGGCCGCCCAAATGGAAAGATGCGAAGTTTGAAGTCAGGAACGGGGAGATCGTGAAACAGAAGATTTCTTTGTAAAAGCCGGAAATCAGGATGATGGCTGTTAACTTTTAGTCGAGGGAATTTTAATTTATTTTCTCCAAAGCCCGGATCAGGTTATCGATAAATTTGTCGCGTTTTTCATCTGAAAGCAATTCTATTGAAAGGAAAGGGTTCAGGTCTTCCAGTTCTACCAGGAGCAGGGAATTGTCTTTCAGGCGGCAGGCATCTACGCGCTGTATCCCACGTTCCATGGCATTCCATTTTATAAATTTATCTGCAAATTCCAGATCTTCAGGCCTTGGTTCATATCCCTCCAGATCCCATCGCTTTTTCTTGTTTGGCGCGTACAGCGCGTACTGAAATTCATCATTCAGATAATAAAAAGAAACTTCATATTCAAAATCGACAAACGGCTGTATAAGTTTTCCTTCCGGTCCGGAAGCTATTAATTCCTCCTTAGTCTTGATCTCCATTCCAATGGAATCTGCGCCGTTCCTTAATTTGACGATGAATTTATCGGGATCGCCCAGTTGGTCTATTTGGTCCATGCTTTCAACCGTTGGAATTACGGGATAACCCAGCACTAAAAGATCCAGTAAATATTGTTTCCCTTTTATATCGGCTTTGCCGTCAAATGAATTGAAGCTGAGGATATTTTTTTTCCTGACCGTTTCCAGGAATTCCCCGAAATACTCCTGATACCCGATCACAGAACCCGTATTCCTGAAAACTATAAAATCGGCACAATCAATATATGAGATCGCCTGGTGCGGATGCCCGATGAGCACGTTGAAATGTTCTTTCAACTTTGAAGTAATAAACAGATCTTCCTCGTAGTATTTTCTGCCTTTTGCCTCGTAATAAAGGTCGGTGATATATAGAATTGTGGTCATCTCAATTCGTGGTTTTAAGCCGCCGTGAATTTAATATTAATATGGATATTAAAGCGGGAAATTGATACTAAAACCAGAACCGGAGTTTCCGGGTTTTAGCGGAGTGTGGGTTTACACATCCCGGAAATTCTTCTCATAAAACAGAAGATCCTCTTCCTCCCCCGGCAGGCGGACGGTTTTGGTGAAGACAAGACCCAGTTTTTCCAATAATTTTTGGGAGCCAAGATTCTCCCCGGCGGTGATTGCGTTTACCTTTTTTTGTTTAAAATCCTCCACCGCGGCGCGCAGGAGTTCCTTCGAAGCTTCAAAGGCATAGCCTTTTTTCTCGTGTTGCGGCAAAAAAGGCAAACCCAAGGTCTATTCCCTCCAGCCCCGGCCTGTCATAAAGACCGCAGCTCCCAAGCTTTACATTATCTGCTTTCCGTATCACCGTATAATTGCTAAACCCCAGTTTTTCCAGTTGTGGCAACATTTTCGCCCGTATATATGCCCGCGCCGCTTCCTCCGACTTTACATCGCGCTCCCCAATGAACTGCAACCATTTTGGGGAATTGAACAATTCGTAAATAAAAAGGGCATCTTCCTGAGAAGTTGGCCTCAGGAGGAGTCTTTCGGTTTGGAAGGTTTTGTAGGTGGGCATTGAATTATCTCGTTGGTATCTGAAGGTGTTGAATAATTTTTAATCCATAGCCGGCAGCGGTCTCGGCTAACACAAATTGGCGGAGTAAGTGACGTTCCCGCTATCGGGATTGGCGGCTTTGTTGTTTGTTGCTTGGTCTCTAAAATATCGCTTTTTACTCGATTGCCCGCTATTTGCTGGTTACCGATGTTGGCATTAGCACATTTTTCAGTCAACGAATGTTTCTCTAATTACATCTTTTAATTTTCTGATTTCCGAATTTGTTAGCTTATCAAAAATTTTAATAATTCGGGTTTTGTCAATTGTCCGAACCTGGTCAATGGCAATCATCCCTTTCTTTTTATTGGATTTTACCGGAATTCTGGTAGGATATTTATTGAGGTTTGATGTCATAGGAGCTACAACAATGGTTTTTAAATATTTATTCAGTTCATCTGGTGAAATTATAACACAGGGCCGTGTTTTCTTAATTTCACTCCCAACTGTGGGATCTAAATTCACCAGAACGATAGCATATTGTCTTAACTCCATTCATCAAAATTTTCATCCTCAAAAACATCATTCATTAAGAGTTGGTCATCTCCGTGATCTGCCATTTTTTTAAATTTTTCTTCCCAATTTTCTCTTGGGGATTCTATTGGACGGAGAATGATTTGTCCTTCTTCCAAGATAAGTTCAACTTTGTCTTTTATATTATATTTTTCAAGAATTGTCTTGCTCAGTCGTAAACCTCTTGAATTTCC
>JAENXB010000314.1 GCA_016649785.1 Flavobacteriaceae bacterium | reverse complement strand
TTGTGATTATTTCTCACATGAATCCCGCAGCCCATAGCCAGTTAGCTGAAATATTGTCGCGTCATACGAAAATGACGGTAATTTTGGCTTCTATGGCGATGCCAATCCTTCCGAATCATGTCTATGTAATTCCTCCGAATGCAGATTTGCTCATAGAAAAAAATTACATCTTCAAAGTCATCTCACCACGCTCTGTCAGGAACAAGCAGATAGATGTATTTTTTGCTTCTTTAGCAGAGGCTATGGGCGTACGTGCAATCGGCATTGTCCTTTCCGGGTCTAGTAGCGACGGTACTGAGGGTTGCAAACACATCCAGGCACATGGAGGAAAAACCTTTACTCAGGACATGTCTGCCGAATTTAACTCTATGCCTCTTAGCGCGCAGGCTGCAGGCTGTGCTGATTTTGTTATGCCTCTCAACAAAATTCCGGGTAAATTGAAAAGTTTGGCAGCTGCATTTAAAACATAGAAACTAAGAAAAAACAATCCGAAAGCCGGTTAATTTAAAATAGTGGTAAATAGTTCAAATTTTTAAATTGAAACATCACTAATAACCGCAGCTGACAAAGACGGACATAAAATTAAATCCAGAAGTGGAACAGTGGAATTCAAACTTTAAATGATACGGTTGAAAGAAGCACGAAACCGCTAACAGCAACATGACTGATGTTAAGCAGATTCGGACAAAAGCCATTGAAAACAATTCTTGAAGAGTAATTTTAATAATCAAAAAGTCAAAAAAATGGAAACAAATATGAACGTATTAATCGTCCTGACATCGCATAGCGATTTAGGCAATACCGGTGAAAAAACCGGTTTCTGGGTCGAGGAATTCGCCGCACCCTATTATGTTTTGGCTGACGCAGGCGCTGAATTAACCATAGCCTCTCCAAAAGGAGGCCAGCCACCGGTGGACCCCAAAAGTGAAACACCCGAAGCGCAGACCGTTGCCACTAAAAGATTTTTTGGGGATTTTGACTTGATTGATAAAGTAGCACATACCGTAAAACTCAGTGATGTTAATGAGGCGGATTATGATGCGGTTTTTTATCCGGGAGGTCATGGTCCATTATGGGATTTAGCAACCGATGCACAATCCATTGCATTAATCGAAAACTTTTATAAAAACAATAAACCGGTGGCTTTTGTGTGTCACGCACCGGCAGCATTGGCCAATGTGAAAGCGCCAAATGGTGATCCATTGGTAAAAGGTAAAGAAGTTACAGGATTTTCGAATTCGGAAGAAGAAGCCGTAAAATTAACAGAGATAGTTCCTTTTTTGCTGGAAGACGAAATGAAAAAGCTGGGCGGTCATTACAGCAGCGGGCCTGATTGGGGTGTTTATGTTAAAACAGACGGTTTGCTGATAACCGGGCAAAACCCTGCATCGTCAGAAGCCGCTGCAAAAGCTTTGCTGGAAGAATTAAAGATGAATCGGTGATTATAAATAAAATAAATAAAAAAATCATGGCTATAAAAAAAGTTTGGATTGAAGAAGGTTGCACCGCATGTGGATTATGCGAAGACATTTGTCCTGAAGTTTTTAAAGTGGAAGACATAGCAACCGTAATTGAAGGGGTAAACTACGATGATTATGAGGAGCAGATAAAGGAAGCGGCTGAAAGTTGCCCGGTCGAGGTTATTAAACATAATGAGTAAAACTGTTGATATGGTTGGCACTATGTTCCAACAAAAGTCATTGAGGACACATTGAGAGAATCCGGGTTTGAAATTTTAATGGAACCTCTCCGATTTATTTGGTCCCCGGACGAAGATGCACTGAAGATGAGTATAGATTAAGGAAGACAATTTGTGACTTTATTAAACAAAAACTGAAGATCAGGATATGTTAACTGCTGACGGTATAATAATAAATTTTGTACTTTTGATTTAACGTAACTGGAATCTCAAATTCATCAGTCGTTTCTTTTTAAACCAAATTTTAATTTTAAATAGAAAATCATGAACGAAATTTTAAAAACTGCCAAAAACTGCCGTCATTATGCGATGTGCAAAATCGATTTTCTTGGTACCGGTGTATGTTCTTCCGGCTTGAAAAAACATTTTGTAAGTTTCTATCCCCAGGGAAGAATGATACTTTATGAAGCGCTTGCTGAAAATAAAATTTCGGTGACTGAAAAAGTCGTTGAGATTGCAGACACTTGTGATTTATGTGGCAAATGCGATTACCAGTGTTACTTTGTGACTGAGATGCGTCCGACGAAAGTTATGGAGGCATTAAAAAATCATGTAAAGAATTTTATTAATAACGGCGGGAAAATTAAACCTGCAAAAGATGACGCTATCCTAACCGAAATAAGAAAAATTGTGGGGAATGATTGGGCAACAAATGATGATGGAATTACTGTAACCTATTCTCACGACCTTAGTGCGATTTCTGAACCCAAAATGCCTGATTATGTGGTGATGCCAAATACAAAAGAC
>JAENXB010000119.1 GCA_016649785.1 Flavobacteriaceae bacterium | reverse complement strand
TGCATCGGTATCCAGCATTTCCTGCAGGCTCACCTTATTTTTATCCATGTATTGGCGGATAATTTGCCATCCAATATATTGCCCTACCTTAGCGGGGGATTCGTTATCCAGCTCAAGATTAAATTTGGAAAAAGGAGCCGGATATAAAAACCGGGAATGCAATTGGGAATCGGAATCAAAAATAAGTTCACGTTCCACAAAATACCGCCAGATTTGCTCTTCATTGGCTTTTACCCAGTCCAGTTCCTCCGGGGCATACCCAATTTTTTCGTTATCGGGCGTAGTTGGCAACCAGGTATCTTTTAAATACAAGATCTTTCCATAATAGATAAGATGGGCCAAAAAGGTTTTGGAGTCGGGTCGGGAAACATATTGTTTGGCATATTCTGCAGCAACATCTGGAATTATTTGATTTTTTTCAAAATTTTTCTTTAGAAACTCCTGAATTCCCATATAAAAAGGATGATCTTTTCCTAAATAAGTATCAAGTGCTATAAACAAATAATCCTGGGATAGAAGCACCTTGTTTTTGTAATCTACTTCGGAAGTAATTGTAATTACTGTTGGGCTTTCAAATTCCGGAAAATAATATTTTATATGTTGGAAAAGAGAATGAAGGGCATCTTCCTCAGCAGAAAGATCAGGAAAAGCCCTGGTAACTTCGGTATTTAATTCCTGTTGAATGGTATCATTTATTTTTTCCATCCAGACGCTGTCAGGAAATTGGGCGGGAAATAAAAAAGGATATTCCGCTTTTAACTGAGGTAGGCTTTCCGAAGTGGTATTGGCGAATTTTTGATCGAACCGCACCAGCTCAAAATCCATGGGAATTTTTTCGATTTCCTTTTCAGTTTCCGACTGGTTTTCACAGGAAAAAGCGAAAGCAACCAGTAAAATCAAAATAATTTTTCGGAACATTGGTGTTTATTAAGAAGCCTTTAACGCAGGCTGTTTTTATTAATTATGTATTCATGCTAAATTTGCCTGCAAAGGTATTACTTACAAATTTAAACACCCAAAATTATGCAAACTGAAAAGGTGGTAGATCATATAGTTAATTGGTTAAAAAATTATGCCACTTCGGCCAATATGGATGGTTTTATTCTTGGAATTAGCGGCGGAATAGATTCTGCGGTCACCTCTTCTTTGTGTGCCCGGACCGGCCTTCGCACTTTATGCGTGGAAATGCCTATTCATCAGGCTCCAAGTCACGTATCCCGGGGACAAAATCACATTAAATCCTTAAAACATCAATTTGCGAATGTGACAAACGTGCAGGTAGATCTCACCTCCGTTTTTGAACAATTTAAGGGAGTAGTGCCTCAAGCTTATGAATGTGAACACCTGGAATTAACACTGGCCAATACCCGGGCGCGTTTAAGAATGACCACTTTGTACTATTTTGCCGGTTTACATAAATATTTGGTGGCAGGCACCGGGAATAAAATAGAAGATTTTGGAGTAGGATTTTTCACCAAATATGGCGATGGCGGGGTTGACCTGAGTCCGATTGCAGATCTGGTGAAAAGTGAAGTTATTGAAATTGCCCGGTTTTTAAATATAAACCAGGAAATTTTGGATGCAGATCCTTCTGATGGCCTTTTTGGTGATTGCCGAAGTGATGAAGATCAGATAGGCGCGAGCTATGACGAACTGGAGTGGGCCATGAAAATGGATAAAGAAGAAAAAAAGGCGTCCGACTTCTCCGGTCGAAAATTTGAAGTTTTTAATATCTATAAACGCTTAAATAATGCGAACCAGCATAAAATGAAGCCTATTCCAATCTGTAAAATCCCCGTTCATCTAAAAAAATAACACTTTCATCGAATAAATCCTGATCGCAATATAATTGAGGTTTTAATCAGTTAATTTAGTCAATCTATTTTTCTAATCAACTAAATTGCAAAAGCCCTACCGCTGTAAATTTTAGTGCTAACATGTCTATATGAGTTCAGTATTAATAGCCGATCATCATCCCATTACCCGTGAAGGGATTACATCGTTACTAAGCAGTAATGAGGATCTCGAGGTAATTGGCCATGCAACAACCGGGAACGAGTTGTTTAGATTCCTGAAACACCAAATTCCGGACATTCTGATCATGGAAATTGATTTGCCGCAAATTAATGGCATCACGGCCTTGCGAACTTTAAAAGCCGAATATTCCGGATTAAAAATACTTGTTTTGAGTTGCCATCCCGAAGAAATGTATGCTTTAAGCGCAATAAAATCTGGAGCTTCCGGGTATATCTCAAAAACCGTTTCTACCGAAATTTTAAAAATGGCGATCCTGCAGGTAATCCGAGGTGGTATTTATTTGAATGAAGATATTACTGAAAGATTAAACTCAGGAGTATTTAAAAGCAATGGCCTGATCTCAAAATTCAAAAAACTCTCTACCCGTGAAACTGAAGTTTTAAATATGCTCTCTACCGGAAAGCGGAATAAGGATATTGCAGAAGCATTGACCATCAATGAAAAAACTGTGAGTACTTATAAAACCCGGTTGTTAAAAAAGCTAAAAGTAGATAATGTAGCAGATTTGATCCATCAAACCAGATTACTGCAATTGCGAACTACATAACGCGGTTAAGCTTGTTGGATAAAACCTTTTTTAAGGTTAAATAATCCATAATATCCTCTAACATCTCCTTCGAATCAACTTCAGGAGAATTTTTTATTTTTTGTGAAAGTTCTTCTATCTTTTGGGTGATAAGGAACCGGCGCAAGGCCAAAATGGTTTCATTAACAAGCCTGCCAATGGTGGTATCCTTGGCTTTTACAAAAATATCCATACGTTCCCAATCATGCAAACTGTATTGCTCTTCTTCCATTAAAATTGTAGTAACCTCAGCCGAAAGTTCTGAATCCAATTGGTTGATAAAAATTTCCAGGCTCAATCCACCTTCCTGATTTAACCCGGCAATAACCCTGGCATAAATTTCCCTGAACAATTCATTGGTAAATGCGACTTCGTCTTCCTGCAAGTCCAGGAAGATCTTTTCAAAAACTTTGGCTTTTTGAATTTCTGGTTCCAAAACCAGTTCTCCTTTATCATTTTCCTTCAGGACCATATCTTCAAATTCCTCTTCCACCGTTCCGTAAAGCAATAGCAAACTTATTATCTTGCGCTCCAGTTCAAACAATTCATCAACCTTGACTTTTGAAGTTTCTGTATTCCTGACAACCTCAAAAGATTTGCTTTTAGCCGGTTGTGCTGGTCCGGTTTTACCTTCTTTCGCAAGAAGTTGTGTCAAAGTAGAAAAAAGCACTTGTTCCGAAATATCCATTATCCTTGAACATTCCTGAATATATACTTCCTGTTGGATCTGATTTGGGATCTTGGCGATACTGGAAACCATATCGTGAATAAGGTTAGCCCTTTTCACAGGATCATTTTTGGCATCTTCATACAATAATGAAGCCTTAAACTCTATAAAATCCTTGGCATTTTCCTGTAAGTATTCCCGCAATTCGTCCTGAGAATTCTTCCTCGCAAAACTATCAGGATCTTCCCCATCGGGAAAAACACAGATCTTCACATTCATCCCCTGTTCCAAAATAAGATCTATTCCCCGTATGGAAGCCCTCATTCCTGCGGCATCCCCATCAAAAAGTACCGTGATGTTTTTTGTAAGCCGGTTTATAAGACGGATCTGTTCAGAGGTAAGCGAGGTTCCCGAAGATGACACCACATTTTCAATTCCGCTTTGATGGAATTGGATCACATCGGTATAACCCTCAACCAAAAAGCAATTATCCTCCTTTGCAATAGCTTGCTTGGCGTGGGAAATTCCGTATAAAACCTTGCTTTTGTGGTAGATTTCGCTCTCCGGGGAATTCAGGTATTTTGCCGCTTTTTTATCGTTTATCAAGATTCTTCCCCCAAAACCCAATACCCTGCCGGACATGGAATGAATTGGAAACATCACGCGCCCCTTGAACCTGTCGAATTGCCTTTCGCCTTTTACAATGCTCAATCCAGTTTTTTCGAGATAATCCAGTTGGTATCCCTTTCTAATGGCTTCAGAAGTAAACGCATCCCATTCATCCAGACAATAGCCAAGATCAAATTTTTCGATAGTTTCGGGGGTAAATCCGCGTTCCTTAAAATAACTAAGCCCAATGGCTTTTCCCTGTTCCGATTTTAAGAGTATCTTTTGAAAATACTCACTGGCAAATTCAGAAACCAGGTACATACTCTCCCGTTCATCGGCATGTTGCTTCTGCTCATCACTTTGCTCGGTTTCCTCAATTTCAATATTGTACTTTTTTGCCAGGTATTTGATAGCTTCGGGGTAGGTAAAATGCTCATGCTCCATTAAAAAAGCAACCACATTCCCTCCTTTTCCACTTGAAAAATCCTTCCAGATCTGTTTTACGGGAGATACCATAAAGCTGGGACTTCGTTCATCGGTGAACGGACTCAGGCCTTTATAGTTGCTGCCCGATTTTTTTAGCTGAACAAAATCGCCGAGAACCTCCTCTACTCTGGAGGTTTCAAATACCTGGTCTATAGTGTTTTTTGAAATCAAAGTTTCCTGGAAATAAGTTTTGTAAGACAGGCCAAATGTAACAATAAAAAAAGAGAACAGTTTTCAAATAAATGAAAACCATCCTCTTTCAACATCTTAGCAGAATGTTACTCAATCTATATCAAAAGCTAAGCCATTCTCCGAAAAAAAATAATACAATCAGCTGATTTTCATAGTTTAACATATTTTATAAACATGTCAAATTTTCACTTTCTGATATGTACTGTCAGTTAATTTAAAGTTATTAATATCGATTAAATTCCAATTAATCCAAATCAAATCGCAACCCAAGGGAAATATTGTTCAGCTCAAGGTTGGGATCTTTAAAGATGGGATTTAGATCATATTTAGCATAAAGCGAGGTATTTCCCCAACCTATATAGCCACTTAAGCCATAAATTAAATCGTTGGTATTGTAATCTCCTTTAAGTTTACGTTTTACATTATCCCCATTTTCCTCGTATTTAAGTTTTTGTCTCTCCCCAATATTAATCCCGACAAATCCTCCCAATCCTATTTTAAATTTTTTGTCGGTATAAAACCAGGTTCCCTTATCTGTCTCAGATTTATTGGAAGGGCCAAATTCAAAGTGCAAAGGAATGACAAGATTATCCATTTTAAATTTAGATTTTTCGAGATCTAAGGGATAAACCTCTAAAACCGTCAAATTTCCATCTTCCACAAAATAGCGGTTATCTGTAGGTTTTAATCCGTTGAACTGAAAAGATATTCCATATCTCAATCTCAACCAGTTGGAATCTTCAAAAACACGGGTTCTCCAGGCAATTCCCAGTTCAAAAAATCTGCTTCCGCCCAACTTGAAGTCTGAATCGTTCAGAGATTGCCCATCCTTTAAGGCATTGTTAAAACCTGCTGCAATAACGAGTTGGGATGTGGTACGATTACTTCGAATTTTACATTCCTCTTCTTTTTCCTTATCAGAATCTATGCTTTTTTCTCTCTTTTCTGTGATTTCCTCCCCGTTCCTCAATTGCCACGCGACTTCATTTTCTGCAATTGCAAGCCTGTTCTCAATATTTAACGCGTGTTTTTTAGCTGCTTCTTCCCTTAGCCTGTCTGCTTCGCCAGGGGAAATTTCCCTGTTTTCCAACTGCAGGCTTATAGCTTCCAAACTCTTTTTTAAAGCCGCTTTTTCTTCTGTTATAATTTGCTCCTTTTGTTGTTCCAACTGCTCTGTTTTTTGAGGAACTTTTTCTTCCTGGGCCTGAAGAGCCTGCATTCCAAAACTCAGCAAGAAAATGCTAACACATATAGTAATGATTTTCATTTTTTTTGGTTTTTGATGAATATATTTAACTTTAGTAAAATGATGATCTTCATAATGAATTTCTATTAATTCCTGTTGACAACAGCGGTTTTAGCTTTGGAATACCCCTCCTTGAGAACATCAAAAACCTTTTCCCTAAAAGATTGTTCCAGCTCCATCTCCACATCCAGAAGCAAGCTGTTGGCATCTATATTTTCTGAAACAGACTTCGCGCTCCTATCTCCTTTTATTTTTGTTAGAGCTTCAGCTAGCAATGCGTCCACTTCAGCATCTGTTATTTTCCCTGTTTTATTTTCTTTTGATGAAGCTTCCGCGATCACTTCTTCAGGAATTCCTGAAATTTTTGTCTCCTTCATCAGGTCAGGATTCTTTTTGGTTTGATTATTTTCCGTTTTTGAGGATTCCTGCGTATTCCCCATAGATGCAAGTTTTGAATTGGCCACCGGTTCCTTTTTAGAAAAAATATTTTCAACAGGTTTTACAGAAGCTTTTTCCGGCTCTCTCACTTCTTCTGAAGCAGGCTTTTCAAAAGATATTTGCTGAGATTCCATTTTTACCTTTAAAATTTCCTCTGCGGGAGCATTGACAATTACCGGAGTTTCAGAAATGGATTTATTGAACAGAATGCTAAATATCAGGATCCCTCCAACTAATGTCGCTGCAATACCAATCCACCAAAAAATAGGCTTTTTGCTCTTTTCTTCTGAATTTAATCTCGCGCTGAGTTCTTCCCAGTTTCCGGCTTTTGGCTCTATCTTCCGCTTGCTCAGCTTTTCGCTGAAATCCTTTTCAAATCTTAACTGTCCCATAACCCGAAATATTTTGAGTTCTTAATTTTTCCTGCAACATTTTTCTAGCCTTAAACAACTGGGATTTCGAAGTTCCAATGTTGATATTGAGCATTTTGGAAATTTCCAGATGTTTGTACCCCTCAACGGCATACATCACGAATACCACTCTGTATCCTTCCGGCAATGAATCTATGATTTGCTGGATCTCATCAACATTAATATCAGATTCTATATTGTTGAAGCTTCCATTGAAATCTTCAAGGCCTTCCTCCATGAAATCCAGCGATTTTTCACTTCTTAAAAAGGAGATGCATTCCCGTACCATAATTCTTCTTATCCATCCTTCAAAACTCCCTTCATTCTTAAAATCGGCCAGGTATTTAAAAACCTTAAAAAATCCGTTGAGCATTACCTCTTCTGCGTGATGAAGGTCTTTTACGTACATCCTGCAAACGCTCAGCATCTTTCCCGAATGCAAATCGTACAGGCATTGTTGAGCCCCCCGGTTATTTTTAATAGCCCGCGCGATTAACTGAGTTTCGTTTTTAATAAGCGGTATAACCTTCACGGGTTTTAATTAAAGCCTTGTATTTATAAAGACGCATGAAATTTACGAAAGGTTGCCTGAAGTTGGAAAAAAAAATCAGAATTTAAAATTCAAAGTTGAATTTTATAATAAAATTTTGGCCCCGGTGCTTCGGGGTGGAATTTGAAATGCTGAATCCGGTCCCGATACTTCGGGGTGGAATCTGGCCCCGAAGTATCGGGGTTATTTTTTACGCTCAATCACGTAATTCACCATTAAAGCCAGGGAATCCTTATAAGGGGATTCCTGATAATCCTCAAGAATGGAAAGTGCTTCTTTCTGAAATTCCTTCATTTTGGTTACCGCATAGTCCAGCCCGCCATGGGATTTCACAAAGGAGATCACTTCATTTACCCTTTTCTTATCCTTATTGTGATTTTTGACCGAATTGATGATCCATTTTTTCTCTTTTGAATCGCAATTATTCAACACGTAAATAAGCGGAAGGGTCATTTTTTGTTCCTTGATATCTATTCCG
Organism: Flavobacteriaceae bacterium; assembly: GCA_016649785.1. Classification (GTDB taxonomy): domain Bacteria; phylum Bacteroidota; class Bacteroidia; order Flavobacteriales; family Flavobacteriaceae; genus Gillisia. The sequence continues at coordinate 1,062 of JAENXB010000119.1, read as the reverse complement.
GTAGGTTTTCCTATTTGTTCCTTCCCATAATCAAAAAGATCATCTTTTATTTGAAAAGCCATTCCAATCAATTCCCCGAATCGGCGCATTTTTTCAATCTGATTTGATTGGGGTTTTACCGATGCTGCTCCCAGACTGCAACAAGCTGCAATAAGTGTGGCCGTTTTTTGGCAGATGATATCGTAATAAACGGCTTCAGTAATATCAAGTCTGCGTGCTTTCTCAATTTGCAGAAGTTCACCTTCACTCATCTCCCTTACCGCTACTGAAATAATCTTCAGCAAATCAAAATCATTATTGTCTATGGAAAGCAACAATCCTTTGGAAAGCAGGTAATCTCCTACCAGAACCGCAATTTTATTTTTCCAAAGCGCATTAATGCTGAAAAATCCGCGCCTTCGGTTTGAGTCATCTACCACATCATCGTGAACCAGCGTAGCTGTATGTATAAGCTCTATCACGGCGGCTCCGCGATAGGTGCGTTCATTTACATTTCCTTCAGAAATCATTTTAGCCACAAGAAACACGAACATGGGCCGCATTTGCTTGCCCTTTCGGTTGACTACGTAATGTGTGATCCGGTTTAATAAGGCCACTTTGGAAGACATGGACTCCAAGAACTTTTTTTCAAAAAGCTCCATCTCCTTCTCTATCGGTAATTTTATTTGTGAGATGACCTTCATAAGGATTTTAAAGATAGCGTAAGATAACGGTATTTAGGTGGTTTGGCCTATTGCTTAAGAAGATTTATTGGCCAGTTGCCCACAAGCGGCATCAATATCTTTTCCCCTGGACCTTCGCACTGTAGCTGTAATCCCGTTTTGCTCAAGCATAACTTCGTACATATGGGTTGCCTGGGAAGAAGCTTGTTGAAATTGTCCATCGTCTATTGGGTTGTATTCTATCAAATTCACCTTACAGGGCACATATTTACAGAATTTCACCAAGGCTTCAGCATCCTTAGGGGTATCGTTTATTCCTTCCCACACAATATATTCGTAGGTAATCCTGCTTTTGGTCTTTGAATACCAATATTCCAGTGCTTCCCTTAAATCCTGTAAC
>JAENXB010000016.1 GCA_016649785.1 Flavobacteriaceae bacterium | reverse complement strand
GAAAAAACGTTACAGGTCATCATCGACCAGTAAGCCCACCAATAAGGGCCGGTCGCCCTGTTCAAAAATGCATATTGTTCATATTCCACCCCGGAGTACCAGGCTACGAACAGCTCGGTAATATAAGCACATCCCACAATGGAACCGGTGATCATAATTACGATGTTCATCAATTCAATATGCTGAATGGTAATATAGTCTTCCAAGTTAGAAACCTTCCGCATAATTATAAGAAGTGTATTTACCATTGCAAATCCTGAAAATACAGCTCCAGCAACAAAGTAGGGAGGAAAAATAGTGGTATGCCATCCCGGAATTATGGCGGTAGCAAAGTCAAAGGATACAATAGTATGAACCGAAAGTACCAGTGGAGTTGCCAAACCAGCCAATACCAATGACACTTCTTCCATACGTTGCCAGTCCTTAGCCCTTCCGCTCCATCCAAAACTTAAAATTCCGTAGATCTTTTTCTGAAAAGGTTTTACGGCCCTGTCGCGGGTCATAGCAAAATCCGGGAGTAAACCTGTCCACCAAAATACCAGGGAAACAGATAAATAGGTAGAAATTGCAAATACATCCCAAAGCAGCGGGGAGTTAAAATTCACCCATAGGGAACCAAATTGATTGGGAATAGGAAGTACCCAATATGCTAACCAGGGGCGTCCCATGTGAATAATTGGGAACAATCCTGCCTGCATTACAGAGAAGATGGTCATGGCCTCTGCAGAACGGTTGATCGCCATTCTCCATTTTTGGCGAAACAACAGCAATACCGCTGAAATAAGCGTTCCGGCGTGCCCGATACCTACCCACCAAACAAAGTTAGTGATATCCCAGGCCCATTCAACGGTTTTGTTGAGTCCCCAGGTTCCAATACCCGTGGAAACGGTATAAATTATACAGCCTAAACCCCAGAGGAAAGCGACAAGTGCGATAGAAAAAACTATCCACCAGGACTTATTTGCTTTACCCTCAACAGCTGCAGCCACATCTATGGTTACATCGTGATAGGTTTTATCTCCGGTAACTAAAGGCTTTCGTATTGGTGCTTCGTAATGAGACATATCCTTTTTAATTGATTCTTTAATTGTTTACTTTTATTATGCTTCTGAAATATTCCTTATCTTGGTTTGGTACATCACATTAGGCTTGGTCCCAACAGATTCCAATAAGTGATACATTCTTTTATCCTCCTTCATTTTAACGATCTTAGTTTCCTGATCGTTAATATCACCAAAAACCATTGCGCCCTTATCACAAGCTGCAGAACAGGCGGTATGGAATTCCCCATCTTCTATTACCCTGCCATCGCGCTTGGCATCCAAAATGGTTTTTTGTGTTTTTTGCATACACATGGAACATTTTTCCATAACTCCTCTTGACCTCACAGTAACATCGGGATTTAATACCATTCGGCCCAAATCATCATTCATGTGATAATCAAATTCATCATTCCCGGAGTATTTAAACCAATTGAAACGACGAACCTTGTAAGGACAGTTATTTGCGCAATACCTTGTTCCCACACATCTGTTATAAACCATTTGATTCTGACCCTGACGTCCATGAGAGGTTGCTGCCACAGGGCATACGGTTTCACAGGGAGCATGGTTACAGTGTTGACACATTACCGGTTGAAAGACTACTTGCGGATTATCTCCCGGTTGTTCCAATTCCCCAAATTGAGAAAGTGATTCCCCGAGTCCTGAGATGTCATCCTTTTTATTGATATCATTTGTGAAGGTGTCTTCGGAAGAGTAATAACGGTCTATACGCAACCAGTGCATATCACGCGATTTTCTAATTTCAACTTTACCAACAACCGGAACATTATTTTCAGAATGACAGGCAATAATACAGGCTCCACAACCCGTACAAGCATTTAAATCTATGGATAAATTAAAGTGGTGTCCTACTTCCCGGTCAAACGATTGCCAAAGGTCAACTTCCGGAGAAGTTACGGGGGTTTCCATATGATTTAGTGAAACTACAGGAACCTTGTTCCATTCCTCTACCTCTTTAGTATTAAAAACTTCCAGGGTAGTTTCCTTGATGATATCGCCCCGGCCCATCAATGTGTTTTGCAATTGAACACAGGCAAATTCGTGCATTCCTGAAGCCTTCTCTACAGAAACGTTTTGAACCGATTTAAAATCTTTATAAAGCGGGAAGGCATTTACACCTACCTGCATTTCTTCTTTTATTCCTTCTTTTTTTCCGTATCCCAAAGCAAGCCCAAGAGATCCTTTAGCTTGTCCCGGTTGGATAATAACAGGTACATTTTCTACAACTACCCCATCCATTTTAAGGTTGACATAACTTCCGTTAAGCGCACCATTTGCCACATTCTCATTTATTAAACCGAGAGCCTCTGCATCGGCTTTGGAAATGGTAACATAGTTATCCCAGGAAGATCTTGTAATAGGATCTGGCATTTCCTGCAACCAGGGGTTATTGGCTTGCTGGCCGTCTCCCATAGAAACCTTGGTGTAGAGAACAAGCTCATAGCCTTTAGTTTCCCCTGCCTGACTAAGGTTTTGGGCTGAAGTACTGTTATTTACCGCTGTGGCAGTTTCGGAAGTAAGAACTGCTGCAACACCAGGAATAGTTCCTTCAAAAATCCCATCGTGAAGAGCATCATTCCAGGAACCAAGCCCCAGAGATCCGTTCCATGTTTCTTTTATATAATCGTAATATGAGATACTGTTTCCGTTCCATTTCAATAAACAGTCCTGAAATTGTCTCGTATCAAACAACGGCCTGATGGTAGGCTGCATTAAGCTGAAATTGTTTTTGGTAAATTGAACATCACCCCAGCTTTCCAAATAATGCGGCGTAGCGGCAATAAATTTACACAGCTTTGCAGTTTCATCTTCCTTCATTGAAAAGGCTATGGAAACGTCAACCCCTTTAAGAGCTTCAATAAATTCTTTTGAGTTAGGCAAGCTATATGCAGGATTTACCCCGGCAATCAATAAAGCTCCTACACTTCCATTCTCAATATCTTGAACCAATTTTGAAACGGCCTGAGCACTCCCCTGGCGAATCATTCGTGGATTATCTGTATCCATCACCTGGCTTCCCAATGCCTGGTTGATTGCAATGACAAGTAATTGCGCATCGGTATCAGGCAAGCCTGTCACAACCACAGCTTTACTTCCCGATTTTCTTAATTGGTTAACCGCTTTAATTACGGCATCATCTATATTTCCAGGAAGATTGCTTGTTGAAGCACCTCCTGCTATATAACCATATAAAGCTGCTACTACCGCTTTTTGTTGAGAAGGTGTTACAGGAATTCGTTTATCGGCATTTGCACCGGTCAGGGACATATTTGCTTCAAACTGGATATGTCGCGACATTTTTCCATTTTCAGGAATCCGGCTTTTTGCGTATCCCGCATCAAAACCACCACCGTTCCAATCTCCTAAGAAATCGGCACCAATGGAAACTATTGTTTCAGCTTTAGAGAAATCGTAATTGGCTAATGCCCTTGTTCCAAATTTGGCTTCAAAAGCATTTAGAGCAGCATCTTCAGAAACTGTATCGTACACCACATGGCGTACATTCCCGAATTTTGCGGAAAACTCATCAATTAACCTTGTTGTAGAAGGACTGGCAAAAGTTTGTGTCAAAAGAACTATTTCTCCCTGAACATTATTTAATGCATTGCCAACCTGATTGTGAAATTCTTCCCAGGAAACGTTTTGTCCGTTTGCCATTGGGCGTTTTAGGCGCTTTCCGTCATATAGAGAAAGTACTGATGCGTGTACCCTTGCATTTACTCCTGCCTTTGAAGTGGAAAGAATATTATTTTCTATTTTAATAGGACGTCCTTCACGGGTTTTAACCAAAACACTCGCGAAATCGAACCCATCTGCAATTGTAGTTGCATAGAAGTTTGCTACTCCGGGCACAATTCTTTCTGGCTGCACTACATAAGGAATAGATTTAATTACCGGTCCCTCACAGGCGGCAAGAGAGGCTGCTGCAGTTGTAAAACCAACATATTTCAAGAAATCGCGTCGGGTAGTTGCTGAGTTACTCAGGGATTCCTTATCCCCCAGAAATTCATCAGTTGGAATTTCTTCTACAAATTCTTTTTGCTGGAGCCTCTCAACAATAGAACTGTTTTCATCCAGTTCTTCAACACTTTTCCAGTATTTCTTGTTTGATGACATATATATCTAGATATTAACTTCGTAATTAAATACCCGCGTTTGCAGGAAACACATTTTTTTTATTAGTAATGGCATTTTGCACATTCCAATCCACCTAATTGGGCGGCAGTCAAATCTTCAACCCCATATTTTTTAGACAGCTCTTCGTGGATCTTTTGGTAATATTCATTGCCGGCGATATTCACATTAGTTTGACGGTGACAATTTATACACCAACCCATTGTTAACGGCGCGTTTTGAGATACAATTTCCATTTCCTGAATAGGACCGTGGCAGGTTTGACAAGCAACACCGGCTACAGTTACGTGCTGGGAGTGATTAAAGTATGCGAAGTCCGGAAGATTGTGAATTCTTATCCATTTTACCGGTTTGGTTACTCCCGTATAAGTGAGTGTAGCAGGATCCCAACCAACTGCATCATACAACTTGGCAATTTCCTTGTCGTAAAATTCTTTTGAATATTCTTCGGTTGCTGTTGCTTCGGCTACTTCTCCAATAGACTTATGACAGTTCATACATACATTCAATGAAGGAATACCGGCTTGTTTTGAAGTTCTGGCTGAGGAATGGCAATATTTACAATCAACCTGATTGTCACCAGCGTGAATTAAATGAGAATAATGAATAGGTTGAATAGGCTGATATCCCTGATCTACCCCAACTTGCATGAAAAAACCATATATAAAATAAGCACTCCCAAGCAATAAAAGTATCGCGGTGACCAACACCAAAAATTGATTTTGAACAAAAGATTTCCAAATTGGAGTTCTTTTTTCTTTTTCAGGTAATTCTACCCCACTTGCAACCGCAAATTTCCTAAGTGTTCTATTGACAAGAAATAATATTACCAAAAGCATTAATAGCACAAATGCCAAAATTCCCAGGATAATATTGCTTGAAATCCCACCTCCGGCAGTTGCACCACCTGTTTGTGCAACAGGACCTGCGGCTGCTTGCGGTTCTGGCTTAGGCGTTTCTACATAGGCCAGGATATCTCCAATTTCCGCTTCTGATAATTGCGGGAATGCAGGCATAGGCATTTTGTTGAATTCTTCAAAAATAGCTACTGCTGCTGCATCTCCTGAAGCAATCATAGCCGAAGAATTATGAATCCAAGATGTGATCCACTCTAGGCTTTGCCTATCGGTTATACCATTTAAAGCAGGTCCAATAGATTTGGAATAAGGCTTATGGCAAGCTGCACAAAGCGAATTAAACAAAGATTTTCCGTTTGCAGGATCACCTAGAGCTGAGCCAGGAGCATCAGTAACTTCAATAGCCGGTTGCCCGGCATCTGGTGAAACTTGTTTCTCCTGAGAGAAACTAAGTGCGGAAAATGAAAGCAAAAACACTACTGATAATAACAGAAAGCGTGAGGTTGAATGGCGGAATTTCACCTTTTTCATATTTTAAGTTGAATTAGCTTCTTATGTTTGGCACGATATTTTATGACTACTAAGGTAAAAATATATTGGCGTACCCAAAAAATTCAGCGACAAAAGTAACAATTAAAGTGGATTTTGAAAACGCTAAGATAGTGTTAACTCTTAATTTAGACTTACTCTAAATAATAAACTTGCCCATGTGTGAGTTATTAAGTTTTACTTTTACACCAAACCTATTTGATATGAGATTATTAAAAGTTCAAGATTGTTTTTTTATAGGAATTCTTCTCCTGGGAATAAATCAAATCAGCACAGCCCAAAACGGCCGCGTCAATATTCAGCAAAATGAAATAATACCTGAATTGAATGTATTGAATACTGAAATGACCAAGGCCGGAAAGTTTGGAGAACGCTATAAAATACAATTGTATTATGGAGATAATAACACTGCCAGCGAAATAATTAAGACGTTCCGTTCCAAATACGACTCCTGGCCATCAGCAATAATATATGAGACTCCAAATTACAAGGTTTGGATCGGCAATTTCCGAAACCGATTGGAGGCAGACAGAGCTCTTCTAAAGATGAAGAGCGATTATCCCGCAGCATTCATCCCGAAGCCGCAAAAAGGCTAAATTACCGCATAAAAAAGAGGTTGTACAGGAATAAACCCGTGCAACCTCTTTTTTTTATTATTAGCTATTGAATTTGCTATTTTTTCATTTTCTTCTTAACAGCAACTTCCTGATATCCTTCTATTATATCACCTTCTTTAATATCATTGTAGTTCTTCACCTGCATACCACAATCATATCCTTTTGCGACTTCTTTAGCATCATCTTTAAATCGTTTTAAAGATGAAAGTTCGCCGGTGTATATTACTATCCCATCCCTGATCAATCGGATACCGTTGTTCTTGATAATTTTTCCGGAAGTTACCATACAACCTGCAATGGTCCCAATTTTGGATATTTTGAAAGTCTCCCTGATCTCAGCAGTACCAGTGATTTCCTCCTTCATTTCAGGTGTCAACATACCTTCCATCGCATCTTTTAGATCGTTGATGGCATCGTAGATAATTGAATACGTCCTAACATCAATTTCCTCTTTATCTGCCAACTGTCTGGCATTACCTGCCGGACGCACATTAAATCCAATAATTACTGCATCGGAAGCGGAAGCCAGGAGAACATCGCTCTCAGTAATAGGCCCAACTCCTTTATGGATAATATTGACTTGTATTTCTTCCGTAGAAAGTTTTTGGAAACTATCTGTCAATGCTTCAACAGATCCATCCACATCACCTTTAAGGATAATATTGATTTCTTTAAATTCCCCTAAGGCTATTCGGCGACCAATTTCATCCAGGGTAATATGTCGTTGAGTCCTTACAGATTGTTCCCTTTGCAACTGGGTACGTCTTGAAGCAATATCTTTTGCCTCCCGCTCATCCAACATTACCCTAAACTTATCGCCTGCCTGAGGCGCTCCGTCAAGACCCAAAATAGAGACAGGAGTTGATGGCCCTGCAACTTTTACATCTTTCCCGCGTTCATCCTGCATTGCTTTAACCTTACCGGTATGTCTTCCGGCCAATATGTAATCTCCAATTTTCACAGATCCTTCCTGAACCAGAACAGTGGCAACGTATCCGCGTCCTTTACCTAAAAATGCTTCAACCACTGTTCCTTTTGCCGGTTTGTTTGGATTGGCAGTAAGTTCCAGAATTTCAGCTTCAAGCAATACTTTTTCCAAAAGATCTTTTACTCCAAGCCCGGTTTTAGCGGAAATATCGTGAGACTGAATTTTTCCTCCCCAGTCTTCAACAAGGAGATTCATTGCAGCCAGTTTTTCTTTTATTTTTTCAGGATTCGAATTAGGCAAGTCTACCTTGTTAATTGCAAACACAATTGGCACTCCTGCTGCCTGGGCATGGGAAATTGCTTCTTTAGTTTGCGGCATCACATCATCATCTGCTGCAATAACAATAATAGCTATATCTGTAACCTGAGCACCCCTAGCCCGCATTGCGGTAAAGGCTTCGTGCCCGGGAGTATCAAGGAAACTTATTTTTTGACCATCTTCCAGTTCTACTCCATAAGCGCCAATGTGTTGTGTGATTCCACCACTTTCACCGGCGATAACATTTTCTTTTCGAATATAATCCAACAGGGAAGTTTTACCGTGATCTACGTGACCCATTACGGTAACTATTGGTGCCCGGGATTCTAAATCCTCCGGACGATCTTCTTCCGTTTCTATGGTTTCTTCAATATCTGCAGAAACAAATTCTATTTCATAATCAAACTCATCTGCAACTATAGACAGGGTTTCTGCATCAAGCCGTTGGTTCATGGTCACCATCATTCCAAGTGACATACAGGTTGAAATAATTTTTGTAACCGGCACATCCATCATAGTCGCAATTTCACTTACGGTAACAAATTCTGTTACCTTAAGCACTTTGCTTTCAGATTCCTGTTGAGCCAATTCATCTTCAGTTTTTTGACGGTGATGGTCTCTTTTATCCCTTCTGTATTTTGCTCCTTTTCCTTTTCCGGATTTACCCTGAAGCTTTTCTAAGGTTTCCCTTACTTGCTTCTGAACTGCTTCCTCGCTAGGCTCTTCTTTTGCAATAGCAGGTCTCACCGGTCTTTTAACTCCTTTTGCTCCCTTATACGGGGTGCTTGGGGTAGTTGACGGAGCTGGCTTAACATCTTTGGTTATTCTGCGACGTCGTTTTTTATTTTTTTCTTTTGCACTTTCGGCAGCGGTCTTTTTCTCGTCTTTCTTTTTAACCGGTTTTTTAAACTGGGAAAGATCAATTTTTTCTCCTGTAAATTGAGGGCCGTTAAGTTTGGTGTAATTTGTTTTTAGAGTGTCTGAACCCGGTTCTTTTTCTACTGCTTCTTCTTCAACATTTTCGGGAGCTTCCTCAGCCTGAGGTTCTACCGGTGAAACCGGTTTCTCAGTTGTTTTCTCTTCCTTTGCAACAGTTTCTTTTGAAGTAATTTCCGCTTCAAGAGGTTTTTCAGTTTTAGCAGCAGCAACCTTTGGCTCTTCAGCTTTAGGACTAACCACTTTGGGCTCTTCAGCCTTAGGTTCTTTTTCCTTAGGCGTAACAACTTTAGGCTCTTCTTTTTCAGGTATTTCTGCTATTGGCTCAATAACCTTAGTCTCCTCAACTATCTGTGGAGCTATTTCTGCAACTGGTTGTACAGGTTTTTCCTTTTCAACTTCTTTAGGTTTTTCTTCAGGTTTCTTATCTAAATCGATTTTTCCAACCTGTTTTGGACCTTCAAGCTTGATTCTGGCACTGATGATCTCCTGCTGTTTGTGCTCTGCTTTCCTCTTCTCCTCCAATTCCTTTTCACGAGCAACACGCAGTTCTTCTTTCTCCTTGCGTTTTTCTTCCCCAACTTCTTTGGAAGCTACTTTTTTACTTTTATCGGTACTAAATTCGTTTAAAAGTACATGGTAAACTTCTTCAGAAATTTTCGTGGTAGGACGCGCTTCTATTTCGTGACCTTTGGAATTTAAATATTCCACAGCACGATCTAGCGAAATATTGAATTCGCGTAGTACCTTGTTTAATCGCATTGTCTTTTCTTCAGCCATAAATCGCCCTCTAAATTAACCTCTTAAATTATTACTGTATGTTTATAAAGAACATACTTTATTCAAATTCTTCCTTCAACACCCTAATTACTTCCCGAATGGTTTCTTCTTCCAAATCGGTCCTGCGAATCAGGTCATCCACATCTTGTTCTAATATACTTTTTGCGGTATCAAGGCCAATTTTAGCGAATTCGGCAATTACCCAATCCTCAATTTCATCAGCAAATTCCCTCAATTCCACATCTTCATCACCACCATCCCTAAAAACGTCTATTTCGTATCCGGTAAGTTGGCTTGCAAGCCTGATGTTAAGACCTCCACGCCCAATAGCTTTAGAAACCTCTTCAGGTTTAAGCATTACTTCGGCGCGTTTATTTACTTCATCCAGTTTGATGGAAACTATTTTTGCAGGACTCAATGCCCTGGTAATAAATAACTGATCGTTGCTGGTGTAGTTGATTACATCTATATTTTCGTTGCCCAATTCACGAACAATTCCGTGAATTCTCGAACCTTTCATCCCAACACAGGCCCCAACCGGGTCAATCCTGTCATCGTAAGAATCTACGGCTACTTTTGCTTTTTCTCCCGGAATACGCACCACTTTTTTAACGGTTATAAGTCCGTCAAAAACTTCCGGGATTTCCTGTTCAAAAAGTTTCTCAAGGAAGACAGGGGCAGTACGCGACATAATTATTTGCGGCTTGTTCCCTTTTAATTCCACACTTTCAATTACCCCTCTTACACTTTCTCCTTTACGGAAAAAATCGGTTGGGATTTGGCGGTCCTTTGGCAAAATTATTTCATTCCCATCATCATCAAGCAAGATAATTACGCGATGACGAATATGGTGCACTTCAGCTGTATATATCTCGCCTTCCAATTCTTTAAATTGCTTAAAGATATTGGTGTTGTCATGTTCATGGATTTTCGCGATCAAATTTTGACGCAACGCCAAAATAGCCCTGCGGCCAAGATCCATTAATTTTACTTCTTCAGAAACATCTTCGCCTACCTCAAAATCAGGTTCTATTTTCCTGGCCTGAGAAAGTGAGATTTCCTGGTTAGGATCTTCAACCTCGCCATCAGCAACAACAATCCTGTTTCTCCAAATTTCTAAATCCCCTTTATCGGGATTTACAATAATATCAAAGTTGTCATCTTCACCATACTTTTTCTTCAAAGCACTTCTAAATACATCCTCTAAGATCGCCATTAAGGTTACCCGATCTATTAACTTATCGTCTTTAAACTCTGAAAAAGACTCAATTAAGGCTATATTTTCCATATCAGTTCGTTATTAAAATGTTATCACAACTTTAGCTTTTTCAATTTCTTGAAATGCTATTTTAGCTTCTTTATCTACCGTAACCTTGCCTTTTCCAATTGGCTTGGGTTCTTTTGCTTTCCAGGACAATACAATTCCATCTTCATTTACATCGGTTAAATTTCCTACAAATTTATCGGTTTTTGTATTGACTTCCAGTTTTCTTCCAATATTTTTTTGGTATTGCCTGGGTAATTTTAAAGGTTCTGAAACCCCTGATGAGGCGACCTCCAAAGAAAAATCTTCTTCTTCCCTGTCTAAATTATTTTCAATTTTACGGCTCACCGCTATACAATCGTTTACCGATACACCCTGATCGCCATCTATCACTATAAGAATGTGGTTTTGATCGCTTATATTAAGGGATATTAAAAATAAGGAATTATATTCTTGAAAGGCTTCCTCCAACAAATTTTCTACTCGCTCCTGCAACATAATGATTATAAAAAGAGGGGACTTTTCGTCCCCTCGCTGTATTTTTTAGATTCAACGCTGCAAATATAACAAAATTTTTGAAGAATTAAAACCTGATGCCAAATGAAATATTATTTGTAGATTTAAAAATTCAATCATTTTTAAGCTTTCACCATGAAAAAAATCCTTGTACCAACCGATTTTTCTCCACAAGCCGAAAACGCGCTTAAAGTTGCTGTTCAAATGGCAAGGAGGTTTAATAGCGAGATCTTCCTGCTGCATATGCTGGAACTCCCTTTGGTCACTATAAATCCGGTGAGCGGCAGCAGTGCTAATGAATTGCCGGAAGCCCTGTTTTTTATGAAATTGGCTAAAAAACGTTTTAAAGAATTGATGTCCCAGGATTATCTCAAGGGAATAAAAGTTCATGAAACCGTGGAATTTCACCAGGCTTTTGAGGGAATCATGGAGATTAGCCAAAAACACAACTGTGACATTATTATTATGGGTTCCCACGGGGCAACCGGTTTAAAAGAAATATTTATTGGCTCCAATGCTGAAAAAGTGGTTAGAAACTCTACCATTCCCGTTATGATCATCAAAAATGACCGGCCCGATTTTGAGGTAAATAACCTTGTTTTCGCGACCGATTGCAATCTGGAAAACAAACATACGCTGCGCAAGGCGAAAAAATTCGCTGAGAAAATTGATGCCACCTTGCATTTGGTATACATTAACACCGCAAATAATTTTGTGATTGAAGAAGAGGCCCAAAAAGATTTGGAGGATTTCGTGAAAGGAGAAGACTTAAAAAACTACACCTTAAACATTTACAATGATGTGACTGTAGAAAAAGGCATCCTGAATTTCGCTACCAGCATTAATGCCGAATTGATTGGCATAAGCACTCACGGCCGTAAAGGTTTGGATCATTTCTTTAACGGTAGCATCAGTGAAGATCTGGTTAACCATGCCAACCTGCCAATTGTGACCTTTAAAATTTAAAGAAAACTTTTTAATGCTCCGTTTCGGATAAACAACCAGAGAAAATTCCAAAAAGATTTCGTTCTATCTCTAACAGCCTCCACTCCCTTTTTTTCCAACTTTTTTGAGTTGGCTTCCTTTTTAACAAAGAGATTGGCAAGGCTGGAAAGTAATTTGTTCTTTCCGGTTCCATCTTTTTTAAGCACTTCCACCTTGAAATTATTGTATTTAAGGCGCATATCACCGCTTGCCTTATATTTATTTCCCTGAAAATTGAAAAACAGGGATTCCATCTCCCCCTCCACTACAATATTTAGTGTTGGTTTTAGAAAGGAATTCATTGCTCCGGCCGAAATACTTCCCAATTTTCCGGAAACCTTAAAATCATCCTCAATATTGCGCACATCAAATTCCCAATTTAAACTAAGTGGTGCTTCGTTCATAAAACTGGTTTCAAACTGAATCCTTGTTTTACGAAAATTGTTTGATGTCAATCCTATATTTGTAATGTTCACAGCTTCTGCCCGCAGGTTATAAAAACCAACTTTTCCCGGAGAACCGGCTTCTATCACTTTCTCCTCGTACTCCACTTGTGAACTATCTATAAAAATAGAATCAAATTTTATTTTCGCGCCCAATTCCCTTATCATTTGACTGTAAAGAGGCTTAATGCTGATGTCATCCGGCAATAATTTGTTTCGATATACTTTGAAATTGGCACCTGAAATATGGGTGACAGGGGCAAGTAGATAAAGACTGTCATTTTTAACCGCCCAGTCCAGGCCGTCAATTTTAATTGAATTTAACTCCAGTTCAAACCTGTCTTTCTCCACAGAAATCCTGCGGTCAAATTCGGCTTTGTTGTATTTAGGAATTATTCTGAAGTCTATAACCGCGAGATCCCGGTCTTTTAATTTTAAATTTTTTAGAATGATGTTATGAGCTTCATCCAGTTCATAAAAAATGGAATCGCTTTCAATTTCCCCACTCTTATACTCAAAAGGCAAGGTTCCTTTTAAGGTTCTGGAATTTATAAGGATCTCATAAAAATTGAGCTCTTTAATCGAAAAGTAAAGCTTATTGGAAACAGGCTCATTTTCCTTTAAGATAAGGCAGCCACCGTTTACATTAAATTTTTTGACAACAATCTCCTTTTCAAAATGCAGGTTTTTATTTTTTGTTGAACTGTCCTGAACCGAATCGTTTTCATTGAAAATTACCTCCGGGTTGCTGACATCAATTCCTCCAATAACAATTTTTTTGTTAAATAAATAATCAATATAACTTAGATTATTAATGAGGATTTTATCTGCGTGAATAGAATATCTACCTATTTTCCATTTTGATTGGGTCACTGTAGTATTAGACTTAAAAAAACTTACCGTAATTTTATCATATTCTACAGAAGAGCCTGAAAGCTGATCCCCTATACTTTCCTCAAGCTCCTTTTTTAGATAAAAATTAAGTATTAAAACAACACCCAGCAAACATGCAAGTACAATTAAAACTATGCTGAATATTTTGAAATGTTTTTTCAAATTTTCGTTTGTTTTGAATCAAATTTACAACTCCCCATAAATCTATGCACTGTTTTAAGAATTTATTACCTAAAATCTTAGATTATGTCAGCGTTAAATTTGAATCAAAATGAAATTTTTTGAAAAACTGACAACTTTAGGCAATATATTTGCTGTATAAACAAGGGAGTCTAATTAAAGAAAATAAAGGATAGTGAAATTAATTTTAAAAATAGGAGTATTAGCCATAGAGTTATTTTTGGCTTTTTACAGTTTGTTCATATCCGATAGCCTTTTGGTCAAATTCCTGTTTTTTGCTTTTTCTGCAATTATCGTTGCCTTTGCGGTGACAAAAATTACCAATACATTATTGCCTGAAGACAAGGATTATATTTCTACCGAACAGGAACGAGAAAACAGTTAGATAAAATGAAGTTGCATTTTCTGATGTTTTTGAGAAAAGATCAGTTTAACTTTAAAATCCGATGAATTACCTTCATCGGATTTTTTATTAAAGAATTTGATGTTCTCATTTACTATGATGACCTGTTGGAAAATTGAAACCAGATGAAAATTATTTGTATTTCCGATACGCATAACAAACACCGGAATTTGGATATTCCAGAAGGTGATGTAATTGTACACGCGGGTGATTTTACGGAAAATGGAACCAAAGCCGAAACCTTTAACTTTTTAGAATGGTTCTCAGAGCTTCCCCATAAACACAAAATTCTCATTGCCGGAAACCACGATTTTTATTTGGAAAAAAACAGAGCTCATATAGATGCCATAATTCCAAACAAGATCAATTATTTAATGGATAGTGGCATTTGTATTGAAAATGTGAATTTTTGGGGATCGCCTTTTACACCCGGAGATGGACATTGGGCATTTAATAAAACCCGGGGCAGCCAAATTTCTCACCACTGGAACATAATTCCCCAAAACACCGATTTTTTGATCACTCATGGGCCACCTTTTGGAATCCTGGATGAATTGGACAACAAACATCATATTGGCTGTGAAAAATTGGAAAAACGAATTCGGGATTTAAAATTAAAACATCATCTTTTTGGCCATGTTCACAACGATTATGGAATTGTGCGCACCAAAACAACTGTTTTCATTAATTCGGCTTCCCTGGATGAAAAATACAGGACCATAAACGCTCCGCTTATTATAAATCACAAACAATCTTAAGCCATTCCTAAATTTAGGTATCTAACGTTAATTAAATGTTAAGCCCTTCATTCTTGGTTTTTTGTTAACACAATGAAGATTATATTTGTCAAATGAACCAAAAAAATTGGATTATTAACTTTAATGAATGTGATTATGAGCACAACTACCCCAACTGCGATTATTGATGAAGTTAAAAATTTGATCTCGTATAGCATAAACAATCCCGAGGTTGAGAATGCCAAATTTGAAGATCTGCACAGAAGCATTATAAAAAAATATTTTGACGCCAGGGATATCAAAATCGATTACAAGGCTCAAACTATCGATTTAAAACTCCCAATGTCAAATAGTAAATACACTAATATTACTTTTGAATGCCTGGAGCTGAGTGGTTTCTTACAATCCTGTATAAGATCAGACGAAGAAAGTTTATATTTTTATCAAAATTTGTTAGCACATTATGATATTATGAGTGCCGCATAAAGCATTCAATTTATATTTATAAAAGCTCCATCCAAACCCGGATGGAGCTTTTTTTTGTCCTTATTTAAACAAAAATCACATATACTTAGACAGGAATTTTCTTGTCATATTTGTATTTATAAGATTTTTATATCAAAAATTTTGTCATATTCATAAATTAAATGACTAAAATTACGCAAACGCTATAGTTTGCTTTTAGGAAAAAGAACCGAAAAACTGACGATTATCATATTCTAATACTTCTTTTATTTACCCGAAAATAAGGACCTGAAAACTGATAATGGTCATATTCTAGTCTCCGCTTCTAACCCAACTTTGCTTAAAATTAATAACAAGAATTATGAAAACTCTACAAAACTTTTCGTGGACATTTGGAAGCCTATTTATATTTATTCTAACAACACAAATTTCCGTTGCACAAACATTCAAGGTAAATAACTCTGCTTCCAGGATGGAAGTATTAGGAACTTCAAACATTCATGATTGGGAAATACTTGCTAAGGATTTCCAGGGAACTATTAACCTAGAACTGGAAAACGGTCAACTTGTAAAAATAAGCCAACTTGATTTTTCTGTAATTGCAGAAAGCCTGGAAAGCGGAAAAGGGGGAATGGATAATAATACATACAAAGCCCTTAATACCGACAAATACAAAACAATAATTTACAAACTTGTTAAAGTTAATAATATTGATCGCACCTCAAACAATCAATGCAAAATTACTGCAAGTGGGTATTTAACCATTGCAGGGACAAAAAAACCGATAGATATCACTTTCGATTCAAAAATAAGCGATGGTAACATTGTTTTATCGGGGAACAAGGCCATAAAAATGTCAAATTTCAACATAGACGCTCCAACCGCTCTGTTCGGGACAATTACTACGGGAGACGAAGTCAATATAAAATTTCAAGCTGTATTTACTAAAATTCAATCAAAAACCAATAATCAATATTCAATTTAACTTTAAAAATTACCAAAAATGAAAAAATTAATACAATTTTCAAGCTTTATGCTATTAGTAGTTTTCGGACTACAAACTCAGGCGCAAAACAACAGAGACCTGGACAATTACAGGCAACCGGATAAAAGGGGGATCAATGTATTTGAAGCACCTAAAGACACTGCATCCACTTTTGATGGTTTGCATGTTAGATTAGGCGCACAATCAACCCTACAATTTCAAGGTTTGGACCATGAAAATTCAGGCTTCGTGCCGCTTGCAGAAATTGGTCACAACTTTAACCTTGCCACTGCCAACCTTGATTTAGATGTCGCTCTTTATTCTGGTGTGAGAATGCACCTTAGAACTTATTTATCTTCACGTCACCACACAGAAACTTATGTAAAAGGTGGCTATCTTCAAATAGACAGACTTGACTTTGTAAGCAAAGGATTTATGGAAGATATTATGCAATTTGTGACCGTTAAAATAGGGCATATGGAAATTAACTACGGTGATACCCATTTCAGAAGAACTGATAACGCCCAATCAATTCACAATCCATTTGTTGGAAACTATTTAATGGATAGCTTTACTACTGAAGTAGGTGGAGAAGTATATTTCAAGAAAAACGGATTTTTGGGTATGCTAGGACTTACCAACGGAAAATTGAACCAATCTGTAGAAAAACCTGGGAAAACAAGTCCTTCTTTTGTTGCAAAAATTGGGTACGACAATAACCTTTCTGAAGACTTAAGATTTAGATTGACAGGTTCTGTCTATCATACAAATCAAACTGCAAGTGCATACCTATACAGTGGAGATAGAGCTGGAGCACGTTATTACTCAGTAATGGAACCAGTTGAAGGTGGTTCTTTCAGATCAGGGAGAATTAACCCCGACCTAAAAAATGAAATGACATCATTTATGATCAATCCTTTCGTAAAATATAAAGGATTGGAATTCTTCGGAGTTCTTGAACAAGCATCCGGAAAAAAAGCCAGTGAAACAGAAACCAGAACCTGGAATCAATATGCCGCAGAACTTATCTACAGATTTGGCAATGATGAAAACCTTTATGTAGGTGGACGTTACAATTATGTCGATGGGGAAGAAGTTGGTGGAAACAACGTTGATGTGTCACGTTTTCAATTAGGTGCAGGTTGGTTTATGACCAAAAACATACTTGCCAAAGTTGAATATGTAAACCAGGAATATAATGGTTTTAATCCCGAAACAATTTTAGACCAGGGGAAATTTAATGGAGTTATGATGGAAGCCGCAATAAGCTTCTAATATATATATATTGTTTGAATTAGCCAAAGTGGGAGGAATTAATTTTTCTCCCACTTTTTAAATATAAAAATATGAAATGAGCATAACCGAAACCCGATGCAAACACCAATGAAGTTATGCGAATTACATATGACCAATAAAAAACAATAAATATCTACATATGAAAACTATCCTGCTTTATCTATTGTCAATAAGCTGTAGCACATTTAGTTTTTCTCAAAACAGCATTCAAATCCTTCCTGAAAGTCAGCTCACCATCACAGGAGAAACCAATATCAACGAGTTTCTTTGCGCTTTCAACACCTCTTTGATACCAAATACAAAAAACATAAAATTCAAAGGCAATCCGGAAGAAATTCATTTTGAGAACGCAATCCTGAAACTGGATAACCAGGGATTTGACTGCGGGAACAAAGCGATAAATAAGGATTTTCAAACCTTGATCAAATCCAGCGAATATCCTGAGATACAATTGGAGTTAAGGGAATTACTTTTTGAAACTCCGCACCAGGCCATCGCCCTTTTGAGAATTTCTATTGCAGGAAAACAAAAAGATTACAGGGTTCCGGTAATTATCAAAGAGAATCCGGTTGTTCAATATGCCGGAAAATTAAATTTAGATATTAACGATTTCGAATTGACTCCTCCCAAAAAAATATTTGGATTAATCGTTGTAAAAGAAGATATTGAAATTAATTTCAATTTAATTGTCGAAAATACGATCTAATGAAAAATCAACTGAATCTGGTTACAGCCTTAGAAGCTGTTTCACATGTAAAATCCGGTAACCGCGTTTTTTTCCAGGGAGCCGCGATGACGCCCAATGTTTTAATTGATGCCTTATGTGAGCGTTACCAGGAATTAAAAAATGTGGAAATTTTCCAGATACATACTGAAGGCAAAGCCCTTTATGCTAAAGCGCCTTACAATGAATCCTTCAGGATCAACTCCTGTTTTGTAAGCGGAAATGTGAGGCAAGCCGTAAATTCAGGAAATGGTGATTATATCCCAATTTTTCTCAGCGAAATTCATCTTCTTTTCAGAAAAAATATTTTGCCCATTGATGTCGCATTTATCCAGGTTTCCCCTCCAGATAAACATGGGTATTGCTCCTTGGGAGTTTCTGTAGATATTACGTTGCCTGCGATCCAAACCGCAAAAAAAGTTATTGCCCAAATTAATCCCCGGGTTCCCAGAACCCATGGTGATGGGATTATACATATCAGCAGGATTTTTGCAGCCATAGAATTGGACGAATCTATTTATTCTACCATAATAACAGAACCTACTGAAATTGAACAACAAATAGGCAGGCACGTTGCCGGATTAATAGAAGACGGTGCCACTTTACAAATGGGAATTGGAGGGATCCCCAATGTTGTCCTCGCCAATTTAATGAATCATAAAAGATTGGGAATTCATACCGAAATGCTGTCTGATGGCGTTCTTCCATTGATAGAAAACGGAGTTATTACCGGCGAAGAAAAAGAGATCAAAACCGGCAAACTGGTAACTTGTTTTGCCCTGGGATCTCAAAAATTATATGATTTTGTGGATGACAACCCTACTGTTCACTTCAAAGAGGCAGGTTACACCAACGATTCTGCCATTATCCGGCAAAACCCCAAAGTAACTGCAATAAACAGCGCCATTGAAATTGATTTGACAGGACAGGTTTGCGCAGACACCATAGGGAAATATCAATATTCTGGAGTTGGCGGCCAAATGGATTTTATTAGAGGCGCTTCCTTGTCTGAAGGAGGAAAAGCTATTTTTGCAATGCCTTCAATTACCAATAAAGGATTCTCCAAAATTGTCCCCTGTTTAAAAGAAGGCGCAGGCGTTACCACTACAAGGGCGCACGTTCACTATATAGCCACTGAATATGGTATTGTAAACCTTTATGGCCAAAATTTAAAACAACGGGCTAAAGCCCTTATTTCCATCGCGCATCCCGATTACAGGGAGCAACTTGAAAAAGAAACTTTTGGAAGGTTTTAAATTTTAATTTTTGTAATTTTAAAAGAACGAACACGTCTTAATTAGAATGTTGAAGCGACAAAAATTGTCAAATTGAATATAAGCTTCAATTATGCTTCAACCTTATCGAGAGGTGAAATATTAATTCAGACCTTTTAAAATACTAAGATTATGAAAAGCAACTTCAGCGAGATAATAAAAGACAGCAAACCCGTTTTAGTGGATTTCCACGCCGATTGGTGTGGGCCTTGTAAAATGTTGGCGCCAATCTTAAAAGATGCCAAAGCAGAATTGGGTGATGGCGTAAAAATCGTGAAAATTGATGTGGATAAAAATGAAGCCCTTGCAGGAAAATACCAGGTAAGAGGCGTGCCTACCTTAATTTTGTTCAAGAACGGAGAACAATTGTGGCGACAATCGGGGGTAATTCAAAAGGATGAAATTATACGAATTATCAAATCTCACTCATAATTCGCAATAATTCCGGCGAAATTTTCAAACCAAAAATTTTAAAAATTTTTGGTTTGAAAACTTTTTGTCATTATATATCAGCAGCTTTTGAAATAATTCAAAAGAAAAAAAAAGTATACTTGAGGAATTACTTCACCTAAGTCATAAAACACTCAAAATTTTAAGAACAGATTCCTCACAAAAAATACAGAAAAAAATATGAAACAAGACCTCAAAAATAGAAATGACGTGCAATTGCTGGTTTCAGAATTTTACAAGAAAGTGAGGGAGAATAAGGAAATAGGTTTCTATTTTAACAACAGCATAAAAAACTGGGACGAGCATCTGGAAAAACTCACCGATTTTTGGGAAAGCAACCTGTTTTTTGTTTCCAAATATTCCGGAAATCCACAGAAAGCCCATATTGCGGTAGATGCGCAAAACAACCAACAGATAAACGCCGAACATTTTGGAATATGGATGAATTTATGGTTTGAAACCATAGACGAGCATTTTGAAGGAGAACTCGCACAAAGAGCAAAAAATAATGCAAGGAAGTTGTCCTCGCATTTGTATTTAAAGATTTTTCAGAACAGGGGATAATTCAAATTTACCCGTGCAAGACCAAAACCGGCAATTCATTGCTTATTGCAGTGCAAATCCCGTATTTTGTATGTAATAACCGTTCACAAACACTGAGGTTTTTTCCAAGAATTACAATCATATCATAATTTTTTTGAATTTTGGTCAGAAGAATTTCATCATAGACGGCAGTTTCCTGTATTTCAATAAACTCTATATTATTCTTATGCAATTGTGAGGACAATAACTGTCTTGGGATTTCACGGTTGGCCACTAAATGGCCACTGTCTATTATTTCCATGACTGTAACATTCCTTCTCAGGCAGATGCCGGGAGTTTCAAAAAAACGAAATATCTTATTGTCCAGGGCCGCTGAAAAATCTATGGGAAGTACAATTTTTCCGATTTCCCGGTATACGCTTCCTTCAGGCACCGCAAGCACAGTGCATTTTATTTTCCTGATAATATCATAGGTATGGTTACCCAGCAAGGCATTGTACTGCATATCTCTACCTGCGGCACCCATAACGATAAAACTGATCTTTTTTTCGGCTACATATTTTCTGGTGGCTATCACTAAATTATCCTCCGAAAAAAGCGGGGTAAAGGTATGAGATGGATTTGAGGAAGATTCTTTAAGTTTAGTAATACAGTTATTAAGTTGCTCAAGAGCAGTATTCCTTTTCTCTTCAATACACATTTCCGTACATCCACGGAAATTATTTGTTTGTATATTCAGCAAATAAAAATTTGCGGGTACATTTTCTAAAAAATGTACCGCATATATACCCGCATTCTCGGCCA
The DNA here is from genome assembly GCA_016649785.1 of Flavobacteriaceae bacterium. Taxonomy (GTDB): domain Bacteria; phylum Bacteroidota; class Bacteroidia; order Flavobacteriales; family Flavobacteriaceae; genus Gillisia. Next base: position 1,138 of record JAENXB010000016.1, on the reverse strand, counting down.
CTTTCGAAAAATCGGTAAGTATTAATACATTCATCAGCAAAAAATCAATTATTTCTTGCGAAATTAATTGGTTTGGGCTTCATGAAAAATGATCAAAATCAGTTATGAGGTAATTAGATTTTAAAAAATCAGGAAATATTTTTAAGTGCCTCAGCATTCAATAATTTAATATTTCTGCCTTCAATTTCTATCAAACCTTCCTTTTTGAAATCGGACAGGGTTCTTATTAAACTCTCGGGTGCCATTCCTGCAACCCCGGCCAGATCGGCACGGGAGATCCTGATGCTTTTCAAAGGAAATTTTCTGATCTTTTCAGCAAAGAGCAAAATAGTATTGGCTGTTTTTTTACGGACAGATCCATAGGCCATATCCATTAGCTGTTCTTTTATTCCGGACAAACTGTTGCTCAATATTTCCACCAATTCCAGGGTAACACGCCCATTATTTGCTAAAATTTTGTGAAGTTGCTCTTTGGAGACCACATAAAGTTGCGTGTCCTCAATGGCAGTAGCAAATTCCTGATGAGCTGAAAGAGCTTTAAAGGAAGTATTCCCAAAAAAATCATCCTCCCTGTATAATTCGGTGATCAATTCCTTTCCCTGACTGTCCACTCTATGGGATTTTACCACTCCCCGTTTTATTAAAAAGAAAGAGTTTGATTGCCTGCCGGCTTCGTAAATTAAATCTCCTGCTTTAAAATTCAGCAATTCATGATTGCTTATTAGCGCGCGCAAGTCATCCAGATTGCCCAGGGAAGAACTGGTGGTTTTAAAATCCTCAAATACATTTTGCGAGCTTAAAATAGCGACTTTGGCCAGCCGGCTTTCAATTGCGCTTAAAAGATCCTCTTCTTCAAAGGGTTTTGTAAGATAATCATCGGCTCCAAGATTCATCCCTTTCCTTATATCTTTTTGTTCTGTTTTTGCGGAAAGAAAAATAAAAGGGATATTCGCGGTTTCAGGATTTTTGGATAATTCCTCCAAAACTCCATAACCATCCAATTCCGGCATCATAATATCACAAATGATAATATCCGGAGAATATTTTTTGGCTTTTTCCACTCCTAATTTACCATTGGATGCGGTTATGACCTTATAACTTGAAAGTTCCAATAGTTCTCCTGTATTTTCGCGAACTG
>JAENXB010000035.1 GCA_016649785.1 Flavobacteriaceae bacterium | reverse complement strand
TCAGCTTCCATTAACAACCTTGTGAAACTTGACAATTAGGGTTTATAAATTCCAAAAACCACCTTCCTATTATCTCGCGTTGTAAGGATGCAAAATGATCTATGGTAGGTAATAATTCACCATTTTCTTTAAAGGCCTGGGGACCGCAAACCCCAATTCGGGAATTTGAATCCATAAACCCTTTAAGTTTATTCAGGCAATCGTTTTGAAAAATGGTGTCATTGTTAACAAAACTTATGTACTTTGCATGACAATGGTTTACTCCCAACATATTTCCACCTCCAAAACCTGTATTTATTTTGCTCCTTATTAATATTGAATTTGAGCCAAGAGAATCAGTGTAAGATTTTAGGCTTTCATAATCTTTTTTTTGCGAAGCATTATCTACAATTACCAATTGATAAGAAGTGTTTTTATCGGTTTTTTCAATTATGGATTTAATGCAATTTATAGTGTAGGAAGATGAATTATAATTGATAATGACAACTGCAATATCGTATTTCATAATTTAAAGAAATTGGTTTATACCCTTTTCAATAAATGTGAGTCCTTTAAGACTCGTTTCGGCTTCAATTTTCAAATTTATTTCAAGATGTTGTTTGTTTTGTTCCGGATGAAAAATATGATAAACAATTCCTTTAAACTTCAACCTTTTCCCTTTTATTCCACTATTTAGAAGGCGTTGGGCCATTTCACTATCATCAATTCCCCAACCTACCAGGTTTTCATTAAAACCATTTATCGCAACAAAATCTTTTTTCCAAAAAGACATATTACAGCCCCTCAATTTTTTTGAACGTTTAGTTTCTTCTTTGTAAAGATTGGCCAAATATGGAATTCTCAATGTTCTTGTCCTTTTTTTAATTCCTATTGAAAAAAAACTGAATTCTGTTTGACCCTTTTCAAATAAGCGAGGTAAATAATCTTTCTGAATATTAACCCTGCTTCCGTAAAGAAATATATTTTCCTTTGCCGAGGTTAAATGATCCCTAACAAAATTTTTATCCATTATTATGTCCCCGTCAATCTCAATAATATAATCAAATTTTGATTTTGCGATGGCTTTATTCATTATTCTTGGTTTCCGGTTCCCTTTGTCTTCCTGCCAAATATGAACTAAGGGAACAGGAAAATCTGATCGCTGTTTTTCTATTAATTCCCTTGTTTCTTTAGTTGAACCATCATCGGCAATAATAACTTCCTCTGGTAAATAAGTTTGTTCCTTCAGGCTTTTTAATAAAAGGTTCAAGGCTTCAGGCCAATTATAAGTTGGGGTTACCAAAGAGCATTTAGGTAAAGCTGCCATGATTAATAATTTTATTGCATTAATTTTGATGCAAATATAAATTATTTTAAGGTTACCTCATTTTCCTGGTTTCCTCATTCACAAATCCTCTGGATTTTTAACAATTCAGATCAAAAAAACTATCTGTTTTATTAATAACATAAACGAGAAATGTAAACAATCGCGTCCGATCGTTCTATTTTAGTTTACAACCGCTCAATTCTATCCTACTTTTCTTTTTTAGTCATCAATCCTTCTTCCAGAAAAATAACATCATGAATGGTCATGACGTAAGGCGTTTTATGAAAAGGTTCAATTTTCGAGTTTTGGTTCAGTGAATGCCACAGCTCGTACTTCTTTCGGATCCTGAATATTTTTTTTCTTTGAAGGGGAATGTATTTCTTAAATTCTGCATCAGGTAAAAATTCCTCAACTAAATGTTTGTTTTTAGCAGTGATCGTAAAGTTAAAATCCTCGTTATTTTGGATCATGTTTTTTATAAGCCAGTAATTAAATTGACCAAAACCGCCAAACATATTGCTTATGTTGTGAGATTCCAGAAAAATAGGGGGCTTAATTTTCATCTTTCAGGTTCCTGTTTTAAAGTTTTGGGAAATATAATTTTAATATCACAGAATCGAATGTTTCACTGTTGGAATTTGGTGTTCTAACAATAAACCGACCTTTCTTAAAAAGATTTAATCTTTATAGTATTTTTGTGGAATGAAAATCATTTTTGCAGAGACAGGTAAAAGAAAAAAGGAAGCGATTCTTAACTGTATTGAGAATTTTAATTCTGAAGGGGAATCTTTAAATGACGGCCAACGCAACAGTATTAAGATTTTTGATCTGGAAGCTGAAAAAATAAATATCAAGTCCTTTAAAATCCCCAACGCGGTCAATAAAATAGTCTATCGCTTCTTTAGAAAATCCAAAGCCGAACGTTCATTTCAGTATGCCAACCATCTTATTTCAAATAATATCGGCACTCCATTTCCTATTGCCTTTGCAGAAAATAAGTCTGGATTAACTTTTAAGGATAGTTATTTTGTAAGTGAGCATTTGGATTGTGATCTTACATTTCGTGAATTGGTTACCAATCCCGATTACCCAAATCACGAGGAAATATTGCGGGCTTTTACCCGGTTTACTTTCAATTTGCACGAGCAGGAGATAGAATTTTTAGACCATTCTCCCGGAAATACCTTGATTCAGCTAAATAATGGGGATTATAAATTCTTCCTGGTGGATTTGAACCGGATGAATTTCAAAAAACTGAATTTTGAGGAGCGGATGAAAAATTTTGCAAGGCTTACTCCAAAGAAGGAAATGATTGAGGTCATGGCAAATGAATATGCACATTTGATAAATAAGCCTGAAGCGGAGGTTTTTGAAAAAATGTGGTTCTTCACCAATCAATTCCAGGAAAAATTTCAGCGGAAAAAAGAGTTGAAAAAGAAATTGAGATTCTGGAAATCCTGATCGTTCCAATCAATTTAAATGCCATGGTTTAAAATAGAAATTCACCCTCAGGATTTCTTTATAGTCAAAGGTCGATCATAACTTTTGAGCGTAAAATAATTGAGCTTTTTTCTGATCTTATATTTCCGGATTAAATTTATCGGCTTCTTTTTTAAATGATCTTTGTCTTTGTGCAAAAATTCAATACAGGCGTCTATAACTCTTTCACTTGATCTTCCGTCGGTATATGGATGTGAAAATTGACTGAATTTTCTTATTTCCCTGATCAGATTTTCCGGTCTGCTCAATGCCTTTTCCAATGCGGATTCAATTTCAGAAACTTCTGAAATATTAATTAAATATGGCCCCGGCATATTATTTTTAAAGGTGACTACGGGTTTTTCCTGAAGTAAAAATTCAATAAGTGCCGAGGTGGTATCGGCAAACATAACATCGGCCTTTCTGAACAAAGGGATCAGATCTGTAGTGTTATAAAAGGTGAAATTCTCATTTTGAAGCGCTTCAAATTTCCGGTAAACAGACTGTTCCAGTTTTGGATGCAGGACAGCTATAAATTCCCATTTTTCCAGTTTTGAAAGACGATGCAGTTCGTCTGTCACTTCATCATTTAAAGCGAGGCTGTATTGTTTTGTAAAGGTGGAAGCGATTAAAATTACCGGTTTTTGTCTCTGGGCACGGGGAGTGATCGGAAATAAAGGATCTACCTTTGGCCAACCTGTTTCTGTTACTTCAAATGTTTTATATTTCTGGCTTAATTCCTTAAATATTGGAGTTGAAGAAGGCCCCTGGGTGCAATAAAGGTCAAATAACCCGCGAATTTTAAACTGGTCGGTACCTTTTCTTTTATTGGCGGGGAAACCGTGAAAAACCTGTACTTTTATCCCCGGAATAAAATCGGGTACGCTATCGTTTATTGTCAAAACTACGTGGGGATCAAATTCAATTGCTTCTTCAACGGTATATAACAATTCGCCATGTTCCGGAAAATATGCTTTGGTATATTCCTCGTCGGCGAACCATTTTATCTCAAACCCGCGTTTTAATATTTCGGTTTGTAATGGCCCGCCAATTGGAAGCGCATAGGTATGGCTGATATAGATTAAAAATCGGTACTTCATTTTTTTATGGTTTCAAGAAATTTCTGAAGTTTTTCTGAAAAATAGTCCGGTTTAAATTGACGGTACATTTCTTCAGTTTGAGATTTCAGTTCTTTCTTTGATTTATTCTGAAAAATTTCAGGCATAAAATCCTGTAAATGTACAGAAACATTGGTGATGTCATCTTCAAAGATATTCCAGTTTTCCTTATTGACCGAAGGAGAAAAGATAGCAAATGTAGGTACGTTTAAGGCTTTAGCCATATTCACAGCACCGCCTTCATTTCCTATCAATGCATCGCATTGGGAAGTAAGCGCCATAAATTCCCTTAAACTTTTTCCAAAAATGTCGAGGTGAATGTGCTTTTGGGTTTTTGGGTTGCACAACTGGTAAATATTCCGGGCTTCATCCAATTGGGAGGGAATGTAGTTGAACAATAACTGCGCTTCGGTTTCTTCAACTATTTTATTTAGTAAAACAGCAAGAAATTCCGGAGGATAGGTTTTGTTTTTTGAACTTCCCAAAACCGAGATCATCAGCAGTGGTTTCTCAGAATTAATACCAGATTGTGATAATAATTGTTCAGCAGAAGAAATTTCAGCAGGGGTAAGATATATTTTAGGTTTAATTTCCGCAGGGAAATTTTTGTATAAAGGCTGTAACAGCTGCATCCTTTTCTCAATAGCCAGGCCGGCATTGGTTTTTGGGATTATATTGCGATCAAAAACAGCTGTATAAAAATGCCGGGTGTACCATTTGTTAAAGGAAATACGGAATTTCGCTCCGGAAACCCACGAAATTAAAGCAGTTCCTAATTTCGAATAAACATCAATTACTACCTCATATTCTTCCTTTTTTATTTTCTGAAGAAAAGAAACAAAATTCAGGGGGTTTTTATCTGAATCTTCAAAAAGGATCAACTTATCAATAAAGGGATTATTTTCAACAACGGGGCGAGTATGGGGGAAAATAAGATAATGCAATTCTGCTTCCGGATATTCCCCCCGCAAAGCCTCAAATAAGATAGAGGTAGTGAGCACATCGCCAATCATTTTTTGCTGAATAATTAGTATTTTCATAGGTCCACCAAAACCCTTCCCGAAGGGAAGGGTTTTTTTAAAATTTTATTTAAGTTCTATGAATTCCCCTTCAAGGGTTAGGGTACTATTATACTGCCACATTATATTCCCTCAAAGCATCGTTCAGTGAAGTTTTTTTATTGGTACTTTCCTTCCTTTTCCCAATGATCAACGCACAAGGTACCTGGAATTCTCCCGCAGGAAATTTCTTGGTGTAACTTCCCGGAATTACCACTGATCTTGATGGGACGTAGCCTTTAAATTCTTTTGGATGGTCTCCGGTAACATCAATAATTTTTGTTGAGCCGGTGAGCACGACATTGGCTCCCAACACGGCTTCCTTTTCTACCCGGATTCCTTCAACAACAATACATCTTGAACCTATAAACGCATTATCTTCAATAATTACCGGTGCTGCTTGCAGGGGTTCCAAAACTCCGCCAATTCCAACGCCTCCGCTCAAATGTACATTTTTGCCAATTTGGGCACAACTTCCCACGGTGGCCCAGGTATCTACCATCGTGCCTTCATCTACATAAGCCCCGATATTTACATAACTCGGCATCAGGATCACGCCTCTGGATATATAAGCTCCGTACCTCGCAACAGCATTTGGCACCACCCTTATTCCTTTATCCTCATAACCGGTTTTCAATGGAATTTTATCGTGATACTCAAAAATTCCGGCTTCCATGGTTTTCATTTTTTGGATAGGGAAATACAATACCACTGCTTTTTTTATCCATTCGTTTACCTGCCAGCCTTCAGAAGTTGGTTCGGCAACACGCAGTTCCCCCTGGTCCAGTAATAGGATTACCCTGCGAATGGCATCTATTGTTTTTGAATCGCTGAGCAAACTGCGATCTTCCCATGCTTTTGCAATAATATCTTCTAATTCTTTCATCCTGATGATTTTTAGCAAATATAACAGCTTAGTATCAATTTTTGGGCGCATTACCATATAAACCTTACATTTGCATAAAATTGGCTATGGCAAGGATTTTGGCTTTAGATTACGGTGGAAAACGCACAGGAATCGCTGTCACAGATGAGTTTCAAATTATTGCATCGGGGCTGGCTACCGTTGCTACAAAAGAGTTGTTGCCTTATCTGGAAAATTATTTTAAGACCGAAAATGTTGAACTGGTGCTTGTAGGTGAACCCAAACAAATGGACAATACCCCTTCTCAAAGCGAAGCTGCAATCCAGGAATTCTTAAAAAAATTCAAGGAAAAATTCCCTTTGATGGAAATTAAACGCGTAGATGAGCGATTTACTTCAAAAATGGCAGTAAAAACAATGATCGACAGCGGCTTGAAAAAGAAAAAACGCCAAAATAAGGCCTTGTTGGATGAAATAAGCGCGACCATAATTTTGCAAACCTACCTTTATAAATAATGGTGGAAAGTGGAAAGTGGGGAGAGAAAATAGAGGAAAGAGGAAAGATGAGAGATAAAAAATATTCGTGCATTCGTGGCTAAAAAATAGTAAAGATTATTTTCTGCGAAAATCTGCGATCCCGATAGCTTTCGGCAGCGGGAAATAAAATACAGGTAACAAGGAAATAATGGTTTAAACCGGTCAGAACTAATCAGGCAAGTTTATGTTCAATTTCACAGCTACAAAAAACATGAATAGTTGATTTTTTAAAATTATACATTATTCAATATTAGATATACATTATTCAATATAAATTATAAAATTTAAATGATTTTACCAATTATAGCATACGGGGACCCTGTTTTACGAAAAAAGGGACAAGAAATTATGAAAGATTATCCGGATTTGGAGCAGTTGATAATAAATATGTGGGATACTATGTACGAAGCTTATGGGGTAGGCCTTGCCGCGCCACAAGTAAACTGTTCCATCAGATTGTTTATTATCGACCCATCGCCCTTTGCAGAAGACGAAAACTTAACCGATCCTGAAAAAGAAGTGTTGAGCAGTTTGAAAAAGGTTTTTATCAACCCTAAGATCATTGCGGAAGAAGGGGAAGAATGGGCTTTTAATGAAGGTTGTTTAAGCATTCCCGAAATTCGGGAAGATGTGTTTAGAAAACCCCGGATTACAATAGAATATCAGGATGAGGATTTCAATTCGTTCCGCGAAACCTACGAAGGCTTGGCGGCAAGAGTCATCCAGCACGAATACGATCACATTGAAGGAATTTTATTCACAGATAAACTATCCAGTCTTAAAAAACGTTTGATCAAAGGAAAACTAAGTGATATCTCAAAAGGAAAGGTGGACGTCGATTATAGAATGCGCTTTCCGGCAATGAAAAAAGGACGTTAATTCTTTTGTTATTAAGTACAGAGAAGTGATATTTGCCAGCCAAAATTTATAATGAAAATATGGGTTTAGAAAAAATTTTATCGATTTCCGGAAAACCGGGATTATTTGAGTTAACAGCACAAACCCGTGGAGGTTTTGTTGCAAAATCGATTATAGATGAAAAGAAGATTGCGGTGAATGTTCGCCAAAACGTAAGTTTACTTAGCGAAAAATAGCAATTTACACCACTACTGAAGAAGTGCCGTTGGGAACTATCTTTCAGAAGATGTCCGAAAAGGAAAATGGGGGAGAAGCTATAGATCATAAAGCTCCCAAAAAGGAGTTAGAGGCCTATTTCTCGGAAATTTTGCCGGATTATGATGTGGACAGGGTGTATCAAAGTGATATCAAAAAGATCATCCAGTGGTATAACCTATTGGTGAAAAATGAATTTACCGATTTTTCTATAGCTAAGGAGAAAGAAGCGACTTCAGGTGAAGAGGAATAAAAATCTGATTTCAAAAATAAAAAAGCAGTTTTAATTAATTAAAGCTGCTTTTTTATTTTCATATTTTTCGATTTAAATATGGGAAAAAGTACGCGCAATTGTATTTTTGCAGAAATGAGTAACCAATGAATTCAAGAAAAGACCAGCTTTTGGCATTCGACAGGCTTTTGACAATTATGGATGAATTGCGGGGGCAATGTCCCTGGGATATGAAGCAGACCATGGAATCCCTGCGGCATTTAACCATTGAGGAAGTCTATGAACTGGGCGATGCTATTCTGGAAAAAGACCAGCAGGAAATTAAAAAGGAGCTTGGCGATATATTGCTTCATATTGTGTTTTACGCTAAAATAGGCAGTGAAACAAAGGATTTTGATATCGCCGATGTGACAAATAGCATTTGCGAAAAACTCATTGAAAGGCATCCGCATATTTACGGCGATGTAAAAGTGGCCGATGAGGAAGAAGTGAAAAAAAACTGGGAAAACCTGAAGTTGAAAGCCGGGAATAAAAGCGTTTTGGAAGGAGTCCCAATGTCTTTACCGGCTTTGGTAAAAGCCAGCAGGATCCAGGATAAGGTTGCAGGAGTTGGATTCGACTGGGAAGAGCCACAACAGGTAATAGAGAAATTGAAAGAAGAACTGGAAGAACTGAAAGTTGAAGTGCAGGCTCAGGATGAGGATAAAATGGAGGCCGAATTTGGCGATGTTTTGTTTTCTTTGATCAACTACGCACGCTTTTTGAAAATTAACCCTGAGAATGCTTTGGAACGCACCAATAAAAAGTTCATCAAACGCTTTCAGTACCTGGAAGAAAAGGCAAAGGAAAAAAATAAGCCATTAACCGAAATGTCCCTGGCCGAAATGGATATTTTCTGGGAAGAAGCTAAACTTTTGTAGTAGATTGTTATTGAAGGAAAATTAGAATTGTCGATATTTCTATTATTCATAGCCCACGATTTTAATCGTGGGAAAATGAAACCATAATCTCCATCCGAACCGTTTCGACGGTTTTTTCGCGTCATCCTTCGGAATACATATTTTTGACAGAGAATCAATGTAAAACTCCGGTAATAGCAATACTGACTTGCAGTTTTGACATTGCACATACCGGCGCTTGTTTCCTTGATTAAATTCTTTGGTCGGGCCACTACAAAGCGCGCAAAGCATAGTCGTGAAATTAAGAGTTACCTCGAATTATTCCCTCCTAATAAATAGATTTAATTTTCTCGAGCTTTTCCTTCCACACTTCCAATTGGTCTTTTTGGTCCTGGATATTTTTGTGAACCGCTTTAACCAATGGATTATCGGTGTTTACATCGGCAAAAAATTGCAAATTGTTTTCCAATTGCCTGATTTCATCCTTGGTTTCCTGTACTTTCTTTGTTAGGAAATAATGCTCGTTCCGCAATTTTGCGTCGTCATCGGCATTGTTGAGCGCCTGGATTTTATTTTCGTATTTCATCATTTCCGCCTTGGTGCGGTCTACGTCCAATTTCGAGAATAACTGATCAAGTAATTTATTGAATTTGCCTTCAATAAAACGCTTGTTATAGGGAACTTTACCTATATTTTTCCAACCTTCAATTGCTTCTTTTATTTTGGACAGATCGGTTTTTTTATCACCGCTAAACTCATAAGATTTTAAACCGTCCAGAATTTCTTTTTTCTGGTCAAAGGCTTTGTTTTCTTCAGCATCCTCCTCATTATTTGAGGTGTGCAACCGGTCAAAATAATAATTGCAGGCTGCTTTAAATTGTTTCCAGACCTTATCGCTTTCCTTTCTTGGGACATGACCAACTTTTTTCCAATCGGCCTGGATTTTTTTCATCAAAGCAGTGGTCGCCTTGAAATCTTCGCTGTCCTTATTGTCATCGGCAATTTTAATGAGCTCCCTCTTTTTCTCGAGGTTGTCGTACTGTTCCTTTTTTAAACTTTTGTAATATGCATTTTTATTGCGGTTAAACTGCCTGACGTTTTGTTTGAATTCACTCCAGGTGGACTCATTTTTTTCACGGGGAACTTTTCCAACTTTAAAAAATTCATCCCGAAGGGCATTCAGTTCTTTGATTTTTTGCTGCCACTGGCTGTGTGCAGTATATTGGGTTTCTACAAGGGTCTTTATTTTTGCGCAGATCTCCTTTTTTTGCTCTAGATTTTTTTCGTATTCCTGATCTAACTGATCGTAGTATGCCTGTCTTAGATCGTGGATTTTCTTCGTGGCTTCGCTAAACCGTTCCCAGATATCTTCCCTAAACTCTTTTGCAACGGGGCCTAACTCTTCCTTCCACATTTTATGCAACATCTGCAGTTCCCGCAAGGCACGATTGGTATCATTTTCCTGGGTTAATTCTTCGGCACGATCAATAATTTTTAACTTTTGTTCCAGATTGTGTTTAAAATCCATATCCCGGAAATCCCTGTTAAGGTGTAAAAAGTCATAGAAATTTTCTACGTGATGGTGGTATGTATTCCATACCGTATTGTATTTATCACGTGGAATGGCACCCGCGGTGCGCCATCTGTCCTGTAGTTCCTTAAAATGTTTATAGGTGGTATTGATGTTTTCTTCAACATCCAAAAGGCCTTTCAATTCTTCAATAATTTGCAAACGAATATCCAGGTTTTTATTTAAATCCTGTTTTAACTGATGGTAATAATGGTTGCGTTTTTCTTTATAATCGAAATATATTGAATTGAAAAGTTTCTTTACAGGAGTTGAATAATGGAAATCTATAATATTACCACCTTCGGCTAAAAACTCTTCTTTCTTTTCTTCAAAATCCTCATCGAATTTCGCATTGAATTCTGCCTTTATTTCATCTATATGTTCCTTTATTGCCTGAATTTTCTCCTTGGCAACAAGCTTTTCCATTTCGGCTACCAGATCTTCCTTAGACATTGCATGGTAATCCTGCTTTGCAATACCGTGGCGTTCTTTGGCACTTTCGTCTTCACTTTCTTCAGCCACAGATTCTTCAAATTCAGAATGCGCATTTTTTTTGGCTGATTCGATTGAAGATTTTTCATCATCGTCTTCTTCCTCGTCCTTTTTATTGCTTTCTGAAATTTCTTCTTCTTTCTGTGGAGTTTCGGAAGCCATTACATCAGCTCCGGTATCTTTAGCTGCAGCTTCTTCCCAGGCTTCTTTCTTTACCTCTTCTGATGCTACTATAGGTGCTTCGGATTCCTCCTTTTCAGATCCAGATTTTATTTCCTCAACTTCTGAATCGGAGTTCTTTTTTTTCAAATCGTCCTTTTCGGCAATATTCGGTTCGGAAGGCTTAATATTATCAGTTGTTTCAGAAAATTGTTCTTCTTCATTATCTTCCTCATTCTTACTTTTTGAGTCTTCCAAATTGTTGTTGCATTCTGCTGAAGCAATGTCAATTTCATTTAAATCATTGTTTGGGAGATCATTTTTCGCTTTGTCATTTTCTTGCTGAGACATATCTTTCAATGTTAAGGTTCGTCAATAATTAATAATCCCGAAAGATAATAACTCCTTCAAAAACTGCCAAGTCTTTGCTTCAATTTATAACCGGTTAAAATTGGGAAATTATTTGGATCAACTATTCCAGATCTCCCAGGCCTTTTCTGCCTGAAGTTCCAGCATTAACTGGCCGTTCACTGCGGTAGCTTGGTGTTCTAAGGCCCTTTTTAGCAGGCCGGAAACGGGAGGATTGTAAATTAAATCGAACACCAGGTGCTCTTTGGTAATATAATTAGTGGGAATGGGGGGATAATCCAATATATTGGGATGGGTGCCCAGGGGAGTGCAATTAATTATAAGTTTGTGATGTTCAAGGTGTTCTTTGTTTAATTCTGAATAGATGAAGTTTCCAGCGGAGGGAGTCCTTGAAACAAATTTGTAGCGGATATTCAACTTGTTTAAGGCAAATGCAATTGCTTTTGAAGCGCCTCCGGTACCCAGAATAAGGGCATGAGTATGTTGTTTTTGCAGGTGGGGTTTTAAGGATTCCATAAACCCGTAATAATCGGTATTATAACCGGTTAACTTTCCAGTTTTTTCGATTTTTATGGTGTTTACAGCTCCTATTTGGGCTGCAATTGAATCCAACTGATCCAAATAAGGTATAATTTCCTGTTTGTAAGGGATTGTTACATTTAATCCTGCAATTTCAGGATTGTCCCGGAGTATCTTTTTAATCTCGCCGGGCTGTGCCAAATCGTAATTTAGGTAGAGTGCGGGAATATGTTCATTCTCAAATTTTTTTTTGAAAAAATTCCTGGAAAAGGAGTACGAAATATTTTTTCCGATAAGGCCGTAGGTTTTCATCTAATTTTATTTTTTATTTTCATACCATCCCAGTCCAAGAACGATAAAAATACCGATCAAAATAAAAAAGATGGTAAGCCAGGTCATTGAATCGGAAAAATCGGGAAAGTATCTTTGATAATTATCCAAAATAAAATTGCCATGAGCATCGGTGATGAATTCACCTTGCTTATTTAATTTGAAAATTTTTTCTTTCCAGGGCCATACCACCCCAAGCGACCCGGTAATAAAACCAATAATTACCGCGTAAGTTTCTTTTTTGTACAGCTTTAATAAATAACCCAACAAATGTGAGAGTGTGACCAATCCCGCCAGGGAACCCAAAGAAAATACCACCAGGACTTTTAGCAAGCGCAATCTTACCGGATCATGAATAAATGAAAAATCCATTAAAAAAATGTCGCCGATCGTATTGTAAAGGGCATTGACGGAATCTACCAACAGGAGCACATAATTTCCGAATAAAATCAAAATAAACGAACCGGAGAGCCCGGGCATGGTCATTCCAGAAACGCCAACCATTCCGCAAAAAAATACGAAAAACAGATTGTCGTTTTCCCTTGCCGGTTCTAAAAAACTGATTGCGACCCCCACAGCTATTCCTGCCAGCACATAAAAAATAAGGCGCCTTGACCATTCGTCAAAATCTTTGCTGATATAGTAAACCGAGCCAATTATCATCCCGAAGAATGTACCCCATACATATAGCTCATAATGAACTAAAAGATAATCCAATAATTGTGAAATACTGAAATAACTGATCACCATTCCCAGGATCAACAAACCCAGGAATTTGAAGTTCGTATAGTAATACAAACTTCTAAACCTTCCGTTTATAAGAAGTTTAAAGGCCTTGAGATTGATTTTTTGGAGGGAGTAGATGAATTCTTCATAAAAACCCGCCACAAATGCCACGACACCGCCTGAAACTCCGGGTACCTTGTTCGCGGCACCCATTGCCAAACCTTTGAGAACCAGAAAAACTTTGTCACTAAAGGTTCGGGTTTCCTGCATCTTTTAATATTGGTTTTTGATTTGCGATGCGTTCTAAGAAAAGGATCAATAAAAAGCCTGTAAGCATTAAAATTACCGCTTGAAAAAGATATGGATTTCCTTCAAATTTTCCCGGTAATACAGAAACTTCTTTAATTACCACCATCTTATCCCCAAATTGTGCGGTTTCCAAAACCTTTTTCCAGGGCCAGATCTTATTCAGTGAGCCGGCGATGAAACCGGTAAGCACTGCCAGGGTAATATTGCTATAATTGTCGAATAACCATTTTAAGATTCTGGAAAAAGAAAGTAAACCAAAGATGGCTCCCAGCACTACAATTCCTAAAGTTTTAATATCAAAATCATGGGCTGCTTCTATAACTGTTTTGTAAGCACCAAGAAGGACTAAAATAAACGCGCCGGAAATTCCGGGTAAAATCATTGCGCATATAGCAATAGCTCCTGCAAAAAAAAGAAACCAGCTACTTGTTATTGTTGCTCCAAGTGGCGGAAGGGAAGTGATATACATTGCAATCGCGGCACCAAGCAGAAGGCTCAAAACAATTTTAAAATTCCATTTGGGAATTTGTCTCGCCACAAACCATACACTGGCGACTATAAGGCCAAAAAAGAAAGCCCATGTCATTACCGGATATTCATTCAACAAATAATTGGTAAGACGCATTAGTGTAAAAATACTAATTAGGATGCCGGTTATAAGGGCAAGGATAAACGGGCCGTTCATCTGTTTCCACATCGCTCTAAAACCCTTTGCCTTCCAGACTTTTATCAAAGTAAGGTCCACACCGCTTATCGTCCCAATAAGTTCCTTGTAAATTCCTGTAATAAAGGCAATAGTACCTCCGGAAACACCCGGAACTACATCGGCGGCACCCATGGCCATACCTTTGAGCGTAATGATCAAATAATCTTTAAAGCTTCGCTGCATTCCCAATTATTAATTATTCAGGCCAAATGTAACTAAATATCAGGAGGCTTTAAGGTAAGAGTTGATAATTTCCTTGACGCTTTTACGGCTAAAAATTTTAGGAAAAAGTTCTTCTATTATGATGTAATATTCAGAATCGATCTTTAAGCCGTTGTTTAAATGAAAATATCCTTTGTCACCTTCATTTAAATTGAAATATAATCCGGCAAGCCTGTATTCAATTTCGGCAGTTTCCGGATAAAATTCCAGGGCCTGCATTAAATTTTGAATGGCGGTTTCAAACTCTCCTAAATTGATAAGGATATCACAACGCCTGATCCAGGTTTCCAATTCATAATTTCCCAGCTCGATGGCTTTTTGATAGCCACGGTCTGCTTCTTCGTAAAAACTTAACCTGTTGTTTATTTTGGCAAAGCGTTTCCAGTAAAGCACATTTTCCTCATCAATATTAATTGCTTTATTGATATAGAATAAGGCTTTTTTAAAATTGCCTTTTTTGAAATAAAAATCGGTAATAGCGATCCAGCCTTTGTCCAATAAGGGATCTTCATGGACCGTTTTTAAATAATACTCCAGGGCCAAATCTTCAAGTCCCAATTTTTCACAGCATTTTCCCATGCGCAAATAGGCAAAGGAAGTAGGATCGTCCAGATCGAGCGTTATTTTATAATTTTCGATGGCTTCAAAATATCGGCCTAACTTTTCAAGGACCTTCCCTTTTTCTAGATAAGCTCCTATAAAATATTCGTCGCTTATAATTGCATAATCGAAAGCCATTAAAGCTTTATCATACTGTTTTAAATCAAAATATTGTTTTCCAACCTGGTGCCAGGCCACCTCGCAATACGGATTTTTATCAAGGAATAAATTCAGGTAATCTATGGCCTGTTCTTTTTGTTCCAAAAAGTCAAAACAATACATAATGTTGTACAAGGCAGAATAATCTTCTTCATCTGCCTCCAAACATTTCATAAAACTCAATTTGGCATTCTCAAAATCTTCCAGAAATAAATATTCCATCCCCAATAAGGATTGCACATCTGCTTCGTCCATGGTTATCTCCAGCGCCAGTTCCAGCATTTCTATCGCTTTAGAATGGTCATCCCGTTTGGAGAAAACATTTGCTTTTTGGATATAAATTTCTTCATTGGAGGCTTCCAGCTCGTATAATTCACTTAGAAGGCCATCAGCCAGGTCCAGTTTATCTTCAAAAATAAGGATTTCAACCTTGTAAAGTTTCAGGTTTATAGAAGTTGGATGTTGTGCCAACCCCAATTTCACGGCTTTTTTAGCCAGAGCCATCTTTCCATTTTCTAAATAATGGTTTATGATATTCTCAAATTCTTCTGAATCAAAAAACAACACATCGTTTGTTCTTAGCATCGATTCAAAGCGGGTAAGTGAGAAATTGTCTTCTTCGTTATGACTTAATTGCATACGTTGGGGATTACGAGATTTCTTCAGTATTAAAGTTATAAATGTTAACCGATAAACCTTGTAGCTATTAATATTGTTTTTAACAAAGTAATGAACAGTTTAAAGAGTCTCATTAATTTCATTGAGAACTTCAATAATAATGCCACAGCCTTCTTTTATTTCTTCTTTAGATATTGTGAGTGGGGGAGTGATTCGCACCCCTTTTTTCTCGAAAAGCAGCCAAAATAAGATCAGGCCTTTTTCCTGACATTTCAGGATAATATTTGTGGCTATTTCTTCTGAAGGAGTAATAATGACAAGCATTAGACCCATTCCCCTTATTTCGGAAATAAGCGGATGCACCAACAAATTCCTGATGAGTTTTTCCTTCTGAAGGCTCTCTGCCATAAGGTCAGATTCCGTGATTTCTTGAAGGCATGCCAAAGCTCCTGCAGCAATTACTGCATTTCCTCCAAAAGTGGTTATATGACCCAATTTTGGGTTGTCCATAAGGCAGTCCATCACATTTTCTGAGGCCGTGAATGCTCCAATTGGGAGACCACCGCCCATTCCTTTTCCCATAACCAGGATATCGGGAACGATCCCAAAATGCTCAAACCCAAATAATTTTCCTGTCCTTCCAAAGCCGGGTTGGATTTCATCTAAGATCAATAAAGCACCTACATCTTCGCAGCGCTGCTTCACTTTTTTCAGATAATTATTCTCAGGAATAATAAATCCCGCTCCGCCCTGGATTGTTTCCAAAATAACAGCGGCAGTATTGTGGGTTATATTTACCAGGTCTTCTTCAACATTAAAATTGATAAAAGAAATATCGCCTACCAGCGGCCTGAATGGGTGAACCCTTTCTTCAATACTCATCAAACTCAAAGAACCCATGGTATTGCCGTGATAGGCCATTTTCGCGGCTATAATTCCGCTTCTTCCGGTAGCTCGTCGCGCCAGTTTTAAAGCGCCCTCAATCGCCTCTGTGCCGGAATTGGTGAGGTATGTTTTGTTTAGGGTTTCCGGAAGATGAGAGGCGAGCAATTTGGTGAGTCCCACTGCTGGTTCCAGCGCGTATTCCCCATAAACCATTACATGTAAATATTTGTCGAGCTGATTTTTAACAGCGCTTATCACTCTTGGGTGACAATGGCCCAGGCTACATGCCGATACTCCTGCTACAAAATCCAGGTATTTTTTTCTCTGGGCAGAAAAAATATAAGAACCTTTGGCATGTGAGATTTCCATTGCCAAAGGATGCGGGGTGGTTTGGGCCTGATATTTTAAAAAATCTTCTTTCAATTATTATCTTCTTCTTTTACTTTATTATTTTTCAAACTCGGATCGACAGGAATTTCGGGAACTATCAAACTGTCTATTTTTTTATCCTTAAGATCTTCGGGTTTTAGTCGGGAGTTTTCATTTAAAAGAGGCTGGTTTTCATCGTTTTCCTCAAAGAAATTTCCTTCAACTTCAGGCAATGGGATTCCCTTAATTTTTACCAATTTAGGCGGGGTTTGCCCGGCAAATAAATTTTCCTTTTTAGTGAGTCGCTCATCCCCGCGCCAGTTAAAACCAGTGAGCTTCCTTGCGTTAGGCGGGAATTCCTCAGGAGGGGTAAGGGTGCCATCCACTTGCTTGTAATAATAAATATCCTTTATATCCTTGTTTTCAAATAAGATTTTTATAGAACTGGAAAGGGTTTTGTTAATCCCGATCAATTCTGTTTCTTCATTTCGACTATAATAAATGGTTTCTGTATTTTTAATAATATCAACCTGATGCAATTCATTGTTTAAAAAAAGCCCTGTGAGTTCTTTTCCTTTTATTTGGTTGTAGCCTTCTATGCTGTCCTTCTGAATTAAAAATGAATCATAAAAAACCCGTAAAGAATCCAACTTTTCCGTTTTTGGATTGCTGAAAAGATGAATTGTATCACCGGTGATCTGATTGTTCCCTGACCAGATAACCGGATTTCTTTTCAAATCTGATGTGGCTATAGGCCCTTTACTGATATTGATAAATTTAGTGATCCCTGTTTTTTGATTTACATATACCGAATCACTCTTACCGCTCATATCGCTTTTGTACATCCGAACATCATAGAACCCCCGTAT
>JAENXB010000428.1 GCA_016649785.1 Flavobacteriaceae bacterium | reverse complement strand
TCACAACTCCTTCTCTCGGCTTACGCCGGCTGGGCTTACTTCTAAGACGCACCATGATCAACAACTTGCTTTTAAATTGTCTTACGTGGATCGTTTTGCCTGCATCTGGCCTCGACTTTCAACCACAAACCTGAGACAACTTCTATTATAAGTTTTCTCCCTTGAAAATGTCAAGATAAATCCATATGTTTAATGAAACAGATAATTCCAATTGTCTCATGAAACACTTTTCACTCCTGGAAAAAAATATGTTATAATAGGTTCAAGAAATTTATGGAGGTTCATCAATGTTTTTTGCTTTATTAGCGGCATTAACGGCTTTTATCTTTATTTTTAATATTTCATTTTCTATTATGATCATTTTTTTGGAACGTAAAACTCCCCAAAGCACTTATGCCTGGTTACTATTTTTGTGGATGCTTCCAATTTTAGGGTTTTTATTTTATTTGTTTTTTTCCCAAAACCTTACCAAACGAAAAATATTTAAATATAATACCCCTGAAAACATTCGCTACAATCTTTTACTAAGACAGCAGCGGAGATCACTCTCTAAGATTATTGCAATTGATCCCAACAGTCCTTTGGGAAAACACCGTTGTTCCATTGAATTCCATCTCAATGTCAGCCAGGCTCTGTATACCAATAATAATAAGATTTCTATTTATACCGATGGCAAAGCCAAATTTGAGGCCCTTTTTGACTCGATGGAATCTGCCACATCTTCTATTCATGTGGAATACTATATTATAAAATACGATTCACTTGCCTTGAGGATGATGGATATTCTCACCCGAAAGGCCCTTGAGGGTGTTGAAGTTCGACTACTCTTTGATGCCATGGGTGGGCATTACCTTCCTAAATCAATTCTCGAAAGTCTAGTGTCTGCCGGCGGACAAATTGGTGTGTTCTTCCCATCAAAAATAAAAATGATCAATCTCCGTGTCAATTACCGTAATCATCGAAAAATCGTGGTCATTGATGGGACCACAGGTTTTGTGGGAGGCTTTAAT
>JAENXB010000275.1 GCA_016649785.1 Flavobacteriaceae bacterium | reverse complement strand
TATTTTCTCTTCACTTTCAAATAACAGGGTAGCTATTAAATCTATAATCACTCCGGCACATTCCCCCACTCCAATGGCGTTGATATAACTTTTTTCATGTCCCCAGTCAATAAAGTCACTTTCGGCTAAATTTGAGGTGTCCGCCAAATCTTTCAGCAAATCATAAAAATAGGTTTTTCCTTGCCTTTCGTAATATTCTACAAATTTCTCTTCTTGGTTGGCCAGGGCTTCAAAATCGTTTAATAAAAACCTTAAGGCTTGAGGTCCGCGTTTACTTGGTATTTTGATTATTTTATCTGCAAAACGGCCGTTCCCGTCTCCCAAAGCACTGCCGCCAAGTAAAACTTGCAAGGCCGGGGCCACGGTTTTACCTACTTTTATGGACATTCCCTGAAACCCGATCTCTGCCATATTATGCTGCCCGCAGGCATTCATACACCCACTTATTTTTATGGCGATATCCTTTCCGTTAATATATTCCGGATATTCTTCCTTTAAAACCTCTTCCAGCACCCTTGCAATTCCCGTACTACTGGCAATTCCCAGGTTGCAGGTATCTGTGCCTGGGCAAGCTGTG
Organism: Flavobacteriaceae bacterium; assembly: GCA_016649785.1. Lineage (GTDB taxonomy): Bacteria > Bacteroidota > Bacteroidia > Flavobacteriales > Flavobacteriaceae > Gillisia. The sequence continues at coordinate 2,472 of JAENXB010000275.1, read as the reverse complement.
ATATCAACGGTTTTGTTGTAACCGGGTTCGGCAAGGCCCAATTCCTTTAATTCGGTAAAAAAGAAAGGCAACAATTCTTCCCGCACATGGCGCACCAAAATATCCTGTCTCAGGGTAAACCTCAGCTCATTCCCGGCGTATTCCTTGATTAGATCGGCCAACTTTACCGCTGCTCCTGTATAAAAATCCCCTAATGGGACCCTGATCCCAATGGCGAATAATCCCGCTTGTTTCTGCGGAATTACATTGGAACTTTTCCATGTTTCATATTCTTTTTTGTCTTTTATTTCAACTAAAGGAATTTCGACATTTTGTAATGGCGGTTCTTTTTCAAAAGCTTCAAGCTCAAATTCCACAACTTCTTTTGAAAGTGCTTTTTTCTGTTGTGCCACCAATTCCATAAAAGCATCTTTTCCGATGTCTTTAATAAGGTATTTCATCCTGGCCTTCATGCGTTTTGATCTCTCACCATACCTATCAAACACCCGTAAAACCGATTCCGTTAAAGGAATTATTTTTTCGGCTTCAATAAAATCGAACAGTTCATCGGCGAGCCTTGGTTGGGACCCCAAACCTCCGCCCAACATTACTTTAAATCCGCGTTTTCCGTCCTTCAACTTCGCAATAAATCCCAGATCGTGGATATAACTTAGGGCCGAATCTTCTTCAGTAGCAGAAAATGAGATCTTGAATTTTCTTCCCATTTCCTGACAAATCGGGTTCCGAAGTAAAAATTCAAATGTAGCGTGCGCATAGGGAGAAACGTCAAAAGGCTCATTGACGTCTATGCCGGCAGTTGGGGAAGCGGTAACGTTTCGCACCGTATTCCCGCAGGCTTCCCGAAGGGTTACATCATCTTTTTCCAGTTGCGCCCATAGCTCAGGAGTGCGGTCCAGGCTAACGAAATGTATCTGAATATCCTGCCTGGTGGTAATGTGCAGCCTTCCAATTGAATATTCATTGGAAACAGCCGAAATTCTATGCAATTGTTCAGAAGTCACTTTTCCAAAAGGCAGTTTAATACGCACCATTTGCACCCCTGCCTGCCTTTGTCCATAAATGCCACGGGCGAGCCTGAGACTTTTGAATTTATCTTCATCACTTTTCCCTTCCCGGAATTCCCTTATCTTTTTCTCTAAATCCAGAATGTCTTTTGCAACTACCGGATTTTCTATTTCGCTTCTAAAACTTTGCATGGTTATTAATTTTAATGGTAATAATGGGTGTTTAAGTAAAAAAGTCCAATTAAGCTTGAATGCTTCTAAGGACTTTAATAATCATTTTACAAAAAATCCTATTAAGTCTATGGGAAATTGTACCTACACATAATCAAAAGTGACATTATGTTTGTCATGATTTTCATTTGCCTTTAATTAATAAAACCTACCCCGGCAGTAGTGTTTGATTGGGGGTCAATTAAAATGAACCTGCCGTTTTCTTTATTATTTTTAAACTTATCTGTATAAATAGCTTTGCTCAATTTTATTGAAACCTGGCCAATTTCATTTAAGTTAAGGGATGAAGCCTGGATTGTGCCGCTAAAATCAGTGGAAATATTAGTCGAAATTTCATCTATTTTGGCCAAAACACTGTTGGTGTTATGCTGAAGCACATATTTGTTGCCGGGCGCTAAAGCTTTTCCATCCATCCAGCAAATAGTGGCATTCAAAACTTTGGTTTGTTCGGGCAGTTCATCAAATTTAACCAGCATATCGCCCCTTGCCACATTAATATCGCTATCCAGTGTAATAGTTACCGAACTTCCCGCCGGAGCTTCGGCATACTGCTTATCAAAAAAGTAAATTTCCTTGATGGTTGATGTGGTGAGCGATGGCAGGACGGTTACTTTATCGCCCACTTTCAGGCTGTTTCCTGTAATTTTCCCAGCATAACCCCTGAAATCGTGATATTTTTCACTTTTTGGACGTATTACGGTTTGAACAGAAAACCTGGCCTGACTTATTTCGTTAAAATCTTCAGCCTTAATATTTTCTAAATGTGACAATACGGTCTCCCCTTCATACCAGGACATTGCATCCGATTTTTCTGCAATATTTTCACCCCATAATGCACTTACCGGTATAAAAGTGATGTTTTGACCTTTAAACTCACTTTTGGTTTGCATTTGCTTAAAATCTGCCACAATTTCATCAAAAACAGATTGTGAATAATGGACTATATCCATTTTATTCACGGCCACCACCACTTCTTTGATCCTGAGCAAATTATTTATAAAAAAATGACGATAGGTTTGTTCAATTACTCCTTTTCTGGCATCTATTAGGATGATCGATACCTGGGAGGTTGAAGCCCCGGTCACCATATTGCGCGTATATTCCACATGTCCCGGAGTGTCGGCAATAATGTAACTTTTCTTTTTTGTCGAAAAATAAATATGCGCCACATCAATGGTAATTCCCTGTTCCCGTTCGGCTACAAGGCCATCGGTTGCCAATGAAAAATCAAGATAAT
>JAENXB010000295.1 GCA_016649785.1 Flavobacteriaceae bacterium | reverse complement strand
TAATGTCATAGAAACTTTCTTTAACAATTAGATTATAAAACTACCTATTATCCTGAAACTTTTTGACTAGTTGATCAAAATTTTTGAAACTTTTACTCAACCATTCAAATTTAAGTGCATTTTTTTCATTCTCCGTTAATTCCCAGTTTAATTTACTGCTTCTTAGTTTCTGGGTTATATCCTGAAGAATAATCGCAGCTGAAACGGAAATATTAAGGCTTTCGGTAAATCCTGACATCGGAATTTTTATAAACGTATCGGCCTGATCAATTATTTCTACTGAAAGTCCATTTGTTTCAGTTCCAAAGAAAATTGCGGAGGGTTTTGAAATATCGAAATCTGCCAGCATCGCGGCATCATGGTGCGGGGTTGAAGCCACAATTTGGTAACCCTGCTCCCGTAAATTTTGGATGCAATCGGCACTGTTGTGATACCTGTTCAGAGTGACCCATTTTTGAGCTCCCATTGCAATTTCGCGGTCGATCTTTTTTAAGTTCCTCTCCTCGATCACATGGATGTTTTGAATCCCAAAAACATCACAACTCCTCATAACAGCACTAGTGTTGTGCAATTGATATACATCTTCGGTTACCACCGTGAAATGATTGGTCCTTTGCCGGACCACCTTATCAAACAAAGCTTTTCTCGCAGGAGTAAGTAAATCTTCTAAAAATGTAATCAATTCAGGATCGGTCATCTAATCTGATATTTAAAATATTGAGATTTAAATCTTTCAAAAACATAAAGGCTGTCATTAAAAAAGGCTGTCCAAATATAACAATTTGGACAGCCTGATATTTAACGAAAAACACCTGTTTTATTTTTCAAATGTTTTTAAGGTTTTAATTATAATTTGAACACAATCCATTAATTCTTCTTCGTTCATGACCAATGGTGGCGCAAATCGTATAATATTGCCATGAGTAGGCTTTGCGAGCAACCCGTTTTCTTTTAAGGCCATGCACATATCCCAGGCAGTTGTACTTTCCTCTGGTTCATTGATCACTATTGCATTAAGCAGTCCCCTGCCCCTAACCAATTTTACGATCCCGCTTTTTTCTATGTACTTATTCAATTCGTCCCGGAATAATTTTCCCAGTTTTCTTGCATTCTGGGCAAGTTTTTCATCTTTCACTACCTCTAAAGCCGCAAAAGCAACGGCTGCCGCAATAGGATTACCGCCAAAAGTGGATCCGTGTTGTCCTGGTTTTATAACATTCATAATCTCATCGTCAGCCAAAACTGCGGACACGGGATAATTTCCTCCTGAAAGGGCTTTTCCTAAAATCAAAAGATCCGGTCTGCTATAGGTTTCCTGGCGTTCACAGTGACCTTCACAAGTACAGTTACCACAAACCGCAAGCAAAGCACCTGTTCTGGCAATTCCGGTTTGAATTTCATCTGCAATAAAAAGCACATTATGCTTTTTGCACAAAGCTTTTACCTTTTTCATATAATCATCTGCAGGAGTATAAACGCCAGCTTCTCCCTGAATGGGTTCTACAAGAAATCCTGCTACATTTTCATTATCCTTAAGGGCATTTTCCAATGCTTCAATATCATCATAAGGAATTTTTATAAACCCGGGAGTGTAAGGTCCAAAGTTTTTGCGGGCATTTTCATCATTGGAAAAGGAAATTACGGTAGTGGTTCTTCCGTGGAAATTGTTTTCACAAACTATAATCTGCGCTTCATGCTCGGCAACTCCTTTTTTCTCATAAGCCCATTTTCGGGTAATTTTAATTGCAGTTTCTACTGCTTCTGCCCCGGTATTCATAGGCAGCAATTTGTCGTATTTGAAATATTCGGTGGCATATTTTTCAAAAGGTCCCAATACATCGTTGTAAAAAGCCCTGGAAGTAAGCGCAAGAGTAGAAGCCTGATCGGTCATTGCCTTTACGATCTTTGGATGGCAATGTCCCTGGTTCACCGCAGAATAAGCAGATAGAAAGTCGTAATATTTTTTACCTTCCACATCCCAAACATGTACGCCTTCTCCCCTTTTCAATACTACGGGTAAAGGATGATAATTATGGGCTCCATGCTTTTCTTCCAATTTAATTGCCTGATCCGGAGATGTGATTTTTTCTAATCGCATGTCAAATATTTTAATATTTATTTCTTACAATTCCTTCTTTGATGTTTCTAAAAAATTGGTTGAGCAGAAGGAGAGAAATCATCCAAATGCAAACATATGCAAATTACTAAATGTTATCTGAAATTTATAATTCAGGCCATAATAAATCTTTACAATTATGCTATTTTTGTGCCATGAGAAAGAAGAAAGAAAATTTGATTTTTGAGCGGTTGGAGATTTTGGGAGCTGGAGCAAAAGGAAAAAGTATCGCCAAGGCCCCAAATGGCAAAGTGATCTTTATTGGCAATGCCGTTCCCGGTGATATAGCCGATATTCAAACCAACAAGATGAAAAAATCATTTTATGAAGGAACCGCTGTTAAATTCCACGAATATTCCAATAAACGGGTAGAACCGGTTTGTGAACATTTTGGAACCTGTGGCGGCTGCAAATGGCAATTCATGGGATATGAACACCAGCTTTTTTACAAGCAGGAAGAAGTTGAGAATAATTTAAAGAGAATAGGCAAAATCGAACTTCCTCCTATAACCCCTATTTTGGGCAGTCCGGATATTTATTTTTACCGAAATAAAATGGAATTTTCTTTCAGCGACAGAAGATGGCTCACATTAGATGAAATTAAGAGCAACGGGGAAATTGAAGATAAAAATGCCCTTGGTTTTCATATTCCGGGAATGTGGGATAAGATTCTGGATATTAAAAAATG
>JAENXB010000019.1 GCA_016649785.1 Flavobacteriaceae bacterium | reverse complement strand
CATTCCTAATATCGGCATAAACCACCGGATCATAAATTCCAATGGCGGTAAAAAGATCCCAGAACAATACCTTTTCCATTTGTGCGACAAGTGGTTTAAAGGCGCCGTTAAAATGTTCGGTAATAGCTTCCGCTTTTACCGAATAAGTTTTTTGAGAGGATGCTCCTTTAGAATCGGTAACCACAACGGAATACGGAACTCCTTCCACCAAGCCTTCCGAACGGGAAGAAGTTAATAGAGTAGATTGATTGTCCCATTTGTAAGTATAAGGAGGGGTTCCCCCTTCAACTTCTAAATCTATAAAACCATCGTTAATTAAATTGGAGGGATTTCCAACGTTTGCCTTTATATTAAGATCCTGGGCATATATTGAAAATAACGAAAATGTAAATATTGCTGAAAGTAAGTACTTTCTCATAAAGAGTATTTAATAGTTAGTTTGAAGCTTATTTTAATGCGAAGCAAGAAACTAAAAAAATAGGCTTTTTCAAATTTTTCCAAGTTAAAATGTTAAATATTTACTAAACATTATAAAACTCTTTCAGTTTTTCAATTTGATTTGGCCTGCCAATAAGGATTAATTTCGAACCTTTTTTAAGAATAAGAGATGGCTCCGGGTTAACAATGTATTCGCCGTTAGCAGACTTATAGCCTATGATAGAGCATCCTGTTTTTCTTCGTAAATCCAGTTCCGCGATCGCAAGTTCCTCTCCATCGGTGCATATTTTTTCAAAAGGAATCTGTTCCACATTAATGCTGTCGTCTTCCCCTGAAACAGTCAAATTGTCTAAAAATTCCACCAAATCCGGAACAACTACCAAGGATGCCATATGATCTCCCCCTATTTTATCCGGCATTATCACATTATCTGCACCTGCCAGCTTCAGTTTCCGGGAGCTTGTTTCCTCTGTCGCACGACTTATTATCTTTAATTTTCCATTAATTTGTCGTGCAGACAGCACAATAAATAAATTATCCGCATCACTTGGCAAGGCGCAAATAATGCTTCGGGCTCTTTCAATTCCAGCTTTTATCAATATCTCATCCTCATTGGCATTGCCAAATATTATCAACATATTGTCATCAGAAATACGTTCTACAACGCTTTCATCCTTTTCAATAATAACAAATGGCTGTTTGTAATCAAGCAATTTTTGGGCGGCTTGTTTGCCGTTTCTGCCGAAGCCACAAACTATGACATGGTCTTTCAGGGAATCTACTTTTTTCTGCACTCTGTTTTTTCTTAAGTTACCAATATTGTTTTTACTTAACATATATTCTGTAATAACTGAAATGACATATCCCAAAGTAAAGAAACTAAAAATTATAAATAGGGACGTGAAAATTTTAGCAAGAGGTCCAAGAGGCCTTACTTCTCCATAGCCCACAGTTGTAATGGTAATAACCGTCATATAGATGGCGTCTGTCAGGGATAATCCGGATAGAACTTTAAAACCAAGCACTCCTACCGTAAAAATTAAAAGAAGAAGAAGTAGTGCGCCGTATAATTTTGAACGAAATAGATTTTTCATAAATCAAAAACCGAAGTCCGTTTGGTGTACACCAGATCTTTGATTTTTAACCAAAAGGCCAGCGTAAGATAAATTGCAAACCCCATTCCTAAGGTCGCAAATGAAAGATATATAAAAAATAAACGGATACTTTTTGCCCTCATCCCAATTTTATCGGCCAGACGCGAAGAAACATAGAAGCCGTTGCGTTCAAAAAAATGCCGTATGGAATAAATAAGTTTTAACATATCCCAAATATAACCATATTATATACTTCCCTGAATCAGTTTCACACCTAAATTACATTCCAGACAAGCATTTTTATCGCAATACTGATTTTTTAAATGAAGTAAGCCCTGTGATTGCAAAGCGTTGAGCGCTGTTTTGGGCCTGATTTTATTATAAGTAGTTACGATGGAATTGTTTTCGGCTTTAACTTCTTCAATTAAATTAAGGAGATTGGAAATATCTCCCACCCCCATTTTTTTGAAGTAACAGAACTGAAGGGGTACAATAGTGTTAATGATCATTAAATCTATAAAACTCTCTGTAAGAGCTTTGTTTCTTGCCGAATGCGATTTCTCGAAAGAATAATGTGTTTGCCAAAATTGGGAAGTTCCTACTTTGAAAATTTGATAAATCTGAAATTTGTTCCGGGCCTTTATGATTTCAGAAAACAAACGAGGAACTTTTTGATATAGAGAAGCGAGTTGAGAAAGGCGTATACTCGGAAAATTATCCGGCCGCAACCTAAAAAATTTTGCCCGTTCAACATACGTGTTCTCCAGCTGAAATTTGCGTTTTAAAAAGCTGTACTCCTTTTTCAATTTATTGTGATAAACATTTTCCGTCTTCTTTTCAAGCAAACCAGATTGCCCAAAGAAAAGTGATTCCAATTGAAGCTGTGAACCTGCAGATTTTTGAACGATCTTAAAATCAAAACTTTGCGCCATTCCTAAAAATGCTTCCCCGTTTACGTTAAGTCCAAAATTTTTGGAGAGTAATTTAAATAGAACTTCTTCCCAATTATTTTCAGAACTTTTCAGCAAATCCAATATAATATCGGCCTTTTGTTGCAGTCTTTCAAAATAGAGCCGTTCCAACCAGTTGTTCAGATCAAAATTATCGAATTTCGGAAAATCTTTTTCACAATTAATATATTTGTCGTTTAGCGCCGTAAGTAAATTCCGGTAATTCTGCATGGTTTTCTCCGGAACCAATTCCCGAAGTTCAAGTGTGGGGATCGGGGTGTTATCCTTTCTGTAAATCTCCACATCATCCTGCCATACCACGTGTAAGATCACATTGTCATAATCTGGATTGGTTTCATGACGATGCAAATACCAGTCTGAAGACTTTAAATGGATCTCAACATTCCCCGCCCATAATTGATCTCCTATTTTCATTTTTGCATTAAAGAAATCCGGCCCGGAATTCAGGTTTGGTGTACCTGTATCAATTAAGACAATAGGCAAATTGGAAACGGTTTTGGCGTGGCCAAAATCGAACTTTTTAAATTTCCATATATAATGAAGAAATTCCTCCTGCATTAAATAAAAATAAAGCATTTTTTAATTTAAACGCTTGATCTTTAATGTTTTTAATTGAAATAAAATCTGAAAATAATTTATACTCTAGAATCCCTAATAATTAACCATTTATATTCCATTCATCATTGAACATCTTGCCAACATACGGACTTCCGTGGTCGTGAAAAAGTTCCCTTTTTAACCGCAAAGCACGCAAAGAACACAAAGAAATAAATGATGACTGAAAAATGAATGTGAAAATAAAACAATCAGATAATTATTGAAAGAATGAGACTACTTGGCAAAAGTACTAATGGAATCGCAGTGCTTTCTATCTTTGCAAAAACTTAGCGGCCTTTGCGGTTAAAAAAGAGGATTTCTACAATTTTCTAAAACAGAACCATTTTGATTAAATTATTCCATAAGGATTATGCAATAATTCTTTCAATTGTTTTTGGAAATATTGTTGAATAAAATTTAGTGAACTTTAGGGTCTCGACTGGCATGCCTTGCACGTATAATTCTGACAGCCAATTTAGTTACTCTAAAACTTATTCGATAACCATAAATCTCATAAGCTCGATAATTGCCGTTATTATTAGTTTTGTACTTGTCCAAAGGATACATTTCAGGTTGAGAACTCAAAATATTTGAAGAATCAAAAATATCGTTAATTAATTTATCGGCAATTTGAAGAGACTTACTTCTATCAAAAAAATCAGAATGTATGGACTACAATTGAACCAAAGCTTTTGGAGACCAAATTACTTCCTTCCCCATTGGGATGCTATTTTTTGGGCTTCTTCCTGGGTGTAATAATTACCGGACTCTATTTCATTTTCAGCTTCATCCAACTCCCGGTTATATTCTGCTAAAGTCAGGCCTTCTGCTTTTTTGTTTTTATACTTCAACAGGCTTTTAAATATTGCAATCAAATCTGGATCAGTAATATCATTTAACTGGTCTTGTATCCATTTTAAATCTTCATGAACATTCATAATCAATCATTTATATATTACAAAACAACAATAAAGATATAAAAAAAAGTCGACAAAACGATTCCGTTGGCACGCCCAATTTGGGCGTGCCTACTCTATATAACCCATTTTTCGCATCCATTCATCGTTGAATATCTTCCCGACATACCTGCTCCCATGGTCGTGAAAAAGAACTACAACCACATCGTCCTTTTTAAAATGTTCCTTTAATTGCAGCAAGCCTTTTATCGCTGCTCCGGCACTGTTCCCTAAAAACATTCCTTCTTCTTTTGCCAATCGGCGGGTGTAGATGGCCGCATCTTTATCGGTTACTTTCGTAAAACCATCTATGATATCAAAATTCACGTTTTTCGGCAAAATATCTTCCCCAATTCCCTCGGTAACATAAGGATAAATCTCGTTTTTATCGAATATCCCCGTTTCGTGATATTTTTTGAAAACCGATCCATAGGTGTCGATTCCCCAAACTTTGATATCCGGATTTTGTTCTTTCAGGTATTTTCCTATTCCCGAAATAGTTCCCCCCGTTCCTACGCCAACCACAAAATGGGTGATTTTCCCATCGGTTTGCCTCCAGATCTCGGGTCCTGTACTTTCATAATGAGCCTGAGAATTTGAAAGATTGTCGTATTGATTCACATACCAGGAATTAGGGGTTTCCTCGGCAAGGCGTTTTGAAGTGGAATAATATGATCGCGGATCTTCCGGGGCCACATCCGTAGGACATACAACAACCTCACTACCAACAGCCCTAAGGATATCCATTTTTTCCTTGCTTTGCTTGTCGCTTATCACGCAAATCATTTTATAACCTTTTATTATCGCCACAAGTGCCAGTCCCATCCCGGTATTTCCCGAAGTTCCTTCAATAATGGTCCCACCGGGTTTTAAAAGTCCTTTGGCTTCAGCATCTGCTATCATCTTAACCGCCATACGGTCTTTTGCCGAGTTTCCCGGGTTAAAAGTTTCGTACTTGGCAAGCACCAAAGCATCAATTTCTTCAGTAAGTTTATTCAGTTTGACCAGGGGAGTATTCCCAATGGTTCCAAGTATGTTTTCAGCGTATTCCATAGTTTATTTTGAATATTGCAAAGGTAATCCTAACTTAAATCTATTCCAAAGAAATGAGACTTTCAATGCGGAGTAACCCTAAATCAGAAAAATTTAATCAAATTTCATCGCTTTTACAGGAGAAATTTTTGAGATAATTATTGATGGGATGAGGAGCATGAGAACGCATAATATCAAGGTTCCCATATTCACCGCGAGAATGTATTCCCAACCTATATACACCGGCACCTCGGTGACATAATATGTCTGCGGGTTTAATGGGAAAAGTTTGAAATATTTTTGAATGAACAACAAGCCTAAACCAATCAGATTTCCCCAAAAAAGTCCTAAAACAATAAGATATGCGGCATTGTATAAAAAGATCTTTCTAATGCTCCAATCCCCGCCTCCCAGCGCTTTTAAAATACCTATCATTTGGGTACGTTCCAAAATTAGGACCAGCAAGGCAGTAATCATATTTATTCCGGCCACTAAAATCATAATGCCGATGATAAGCGCAATATTAAAATCGAATAGCGAAAGCCATTCAAAGATGGAATAGTATTTTTGTTTGATGGTGCGCGTATCCAAAAACGAACTGGTATTATCGTAAACCTCAGCACCTTTTTGATCCAGCTGATCAAAATCCTCAATAAAAACCTCAAATCCTCCAACCTGATCCTTTTCCCATGCATTTAAACGCTGAATATGCCGGATATCAGCCAACATGTACAACTCGTCAAATTCCTGAAATCCGGAATTGTAAATTCCCTTAACTACAAAGGCCCGCAGTAACGGGGTTTTATCAAATCCTTCCCTTGGAAAATAGGTAATAACCTTGTCCCCTATTTTTAAACCCAGTCTATTTGCCTGGTACCGGGAGATAAGAACATCTTCATTTAAACTTCCTTTAAAATCGGGCAATTCGCCTTCTTCCGGGAAATTTTCAAAATTCTCCCATTTGAAATCTGCACCCACTCCCTTAACAATTACGCCCTCAAAATCGGTTTCGGTTCGAATAATTCCCGCTTTGGTAGCTACCGCCTGCACGTGGGAAATCCCACTGACATTTTTGAAATCGGGATAAAAATCCTGATTCAGTGAAATGGGCATCAACGAGACCTGAGAACTGTTATTGTCATAACTTTCAATAAGGATATGACCGTTAAAGGCGGCAATTTTTTCGCGGATCTTTTCCTGCAATCCCATTCCGGTAGCAAAGGATACCAACATCATAATCACCCCAATTGCAATTGCGGCAATTGCAATTTTTATTATTGGTGCCGAAATGCTACTTTTATACTTTTTAGTACTTATAAGCCTTTTGGCTATAAAAAATTCGAAATTCAAGACGCTCCCTATGATTTATAAATTGTTCAAAAATACGTATTTATTCCTTCTTATTAGCATGGTTTCCTGCGGAAGCGGCACCGGTCAAAATGACATCGCCATCACGAATTCAAATTCCAAAATTCCTTCTTCCGGAATTTCAGCTGAAAAATCCAATCCCATTATAGTGGGAGCCAATAGAATTGAAACCTATTTGCCACTGTTGAAAGGTAAAAAGGTGGGGATAGTGGGAAACCAAAGTTCGGTGATCTTTAAATCCCGGGGAAGTGAGACGGAAGCGGTATATTACACCCATTTGGTAGACTCATTGCTCGCGCTGAAAGTTCAGGTTACAAGGGTTTTTGCGCCGGAACACGGATTTCGTGGAACTGCCGATGCCGGCGAAGTTGTCAAGGATGGAAAAGACAGCAAGACCGGTTTGCCTATAATTTCTTTATACGGCGATAACAAAAAACCCAAACCCGAACAAATAAATGATCTGGATCTCATCGTCTTCGATTTGCAGGATGTTGGTGTCCGGTTTTACACCTATATATCTTCCCTGCATTATGTGATGGAAGCCTGTGCCGAGAACAAGATCCCGCTTTTGATCTTAGACCGCCCAAATCCAAATGGACATTATGTGGATGGCCCTGTTTTAGATCCGGAATATCATAGTTTTGTGGGAATGCATCCCGTTCCCGTTGTTCACGGCTTGACTATGGGGGAATATGCGAAAATGACCAATGGCGAAAAATGGTTAAAAAATGGGGTTCAGGTTGATTTACAGGTGATACAAATGGAAAACTACGATCATCAAAAATCCTATAGCCTGCCAATAAAACCTTCACCAAACTTACCCAACGACCAGGCCATTAATCTTTATCCAAGTCTTTGCTTTTTTGAAGGTACCAACGTAAATGCCGGACGGGGAACCGAGAACCAATTTCAGATTTTTGGATCTCCTTTCCTGGATAAAACTTTTTATAAATATTCCTATACCCCACAGTCAAAAGATGGAGCTAAAAACCCCAAGCATCTGGGTGAAATTTGCTTTGGAAAAGATTTGACCAATTTCCCGCATCTCAGCAAAATTGAGCTAAACTGGTTAATAAAAGCCTATGAAAACACTTCAGATAAATCGAAATTTTTCAATGCTTTCTTTACAAAATTAGCCGGTGGACCAGAATTGCAAAAGCAAATTGAGAGCGGACTTTCTGCCAGGGAGATCAGTGAATCCTGGAGACCCGGACTGGAAGCATTTAAACAGAAAAGGGAAAAGTACTTATTGTATTAGTTTTAAACCTTCATCCTTAGCTTCATCTTTTCAACAATATTGTAAGCGGCAGGACAAATCGCGGTGTTTTTAATGGTAAGATCGGAGATTTTATGGAAATCCTTTCTGTCTGTATGTGGATATTCCCTACAGGCTTTTGGCCTTACATCATAAATTGAACAATAATTATCCTCGCCCAGGAAAGTACAGGGAACTTGTTGCAGCACATGATCATTATCTTCATCTACCCGCAAATAAGTATCAATAAAAACTCCGGGCTTTAACTTGAAATGTTTTGAAATCCGCTCAATATCCCTGTTGGTAAATAGTGGCCCTGTGGTTTTGCAGCAATTTGCGCAATCCAGGCAGTTGGTTTGCGCAAACTCCTCTGTATGCAATTCCTGCATTTGTAAATCTAAATGCCTCGGTGGATTTTTTCTGAGTTTTGCAAAGAACTTTTTGTTTTCCTTCTGCTTATCTTTGGCATTTTTAGGAAGATCTTTTAAAATGTCTTTCATAAGTTAAAAATTATTGTTTTTTTATTTGTCCACCGTAGCTATCGGGGATAATTAGCATATTTTCATCGGGGTTTGCATGGCTTTTTCGTTATGCACATTTTATACAAATAAAATTTTTCAGAACCGATTTATTTTTCCTTATTTATAAGGTTCAAATTAGTTTTTTAAAAAAATATCCATAATGGGTTTCAATAAAGCAAAGATATGAAGAAGCAAGATAGCGGCAAGCCTGATAAAGATATCTTCGGAAAGGCGATTTCGGCATATTTTCATCATAAGGATGAAACGGAGATCATTGTTCATTCTCCGGATTTTGACGATGATGTAATTCCTGTTCCTTATCTCTTCAGAAATTACAAAGAAATGCCACCTCTGGAACAGGAGGCTCTTAACAATTGCTTCGGAAGGGTTTTGGATGTAGGCTGTTGTGCCGGAAGTCATTCGCTTTATCTTCAAAATGAAAGAAATCTCGAGGTTTTAAGCATAGATATTTCTGAAGGAGCAGTGGAAATTTGCAAATTGCGGGGTATAAAAGATGCCCGAACAATAGATTATTTCGATATGAAGAACGAACAATTTGACACTATTCTTTTACTGATGAATGGTACAGGAATAATTGGAAAACTCGAGCACCTGGATACTTTTTTTCAACATACAAAAAGCCTGTTAAAACCGGGAGGACAGGTTTTAATAGATTCATCAGATCTGAGCTATTTGTTTGATGCCGATGAAGATGGGGGAATTTGGGTAGATATGCAGGGATCCTATTATGGAGAATTGGAATTCAGCATCAGCTATAAAAATGAAACCTCAAATAAATTCAACTGGTTGTACCTGGATTACAACACTCTGGAATTGGCGGCAATCAACAACGGATTTTTATGTCAACTTTTAAAAAAAGGGGAACATTTTGATTATCTGGCGCAATTAAAACTTGATTCAAAATAATAATTGCAAATATTTAAGCCTTATACTAGCCCTGAAAAAGCAGAATTTTTTACATTTACCTTTCACTGCATTTATATGCAAATTCATTTTATGAAACATCCGTGAGGATAAATTTTCTCACACAGGGAAATGCTTAGATAGAAGTTACTAATGTCCGCTAAAACAATAATATCTACAGATGAAACATCCATAACAGCAAGTCGATACACAGGTGGATGATTATTATGGTTGTTACATATGACCGATAAAAAACAATAAAATAAACATATGAAAATTAAAAATTCTTTCCTCTTCGTTGTGCTTCTTTTAATATTTATTGGATGTTCCAAAGAAGACGATAATAACAACCCGGCGGTAATTGACAAAAGCGCTAATTTAAAGGCATTGGGATTTTCTTCTAACGAATTGGTAAGTGACGAAAAATTTACCTCGCTAAAAATTGAGGTCGTTTATGTTACAGGATTCCAGCCAACCCAAACAACCCTGGACAATTTAAAAACATTTTTAGAGATCAGAACTCATAAACCGGACGGAATTTTAATTACCACCCGCGCAGTAGCATCATCAAACAAAGCTCCATTTAATATCAATGAAATTGCTCAAATTGAAGCCGATGAAAGAACAGCCTATAATGCCGGGGATGAAATAGCTGTTTTTATCTATTTTGCAGACGGAAGTAATGAAAATGATACTGATACCAAGACAGTCCTGGGTACTTCTTTTAGGAATACTTCTATAGTGATCTACGGCAAGACAATTCAATCTATTGCTAATCATACTAACAATTTGGAGAGAAGTACCGTTGAAAGCACTGTTGTAAGCCACGAATTCGGACACCTGTTCGGATTGGTAAATATGGGAACTCCTATGCAGACCAATCACGAAGATGCAGAAAGCAATGGACATTGCTCAGTGACAAATTGTTTGATGGCCGCAAGTTTTCAATTTGGAGGCAGCATGATGAATGTGTTTGACAATAATACAATTCCTTTTTTGGATGATCTTTGTATTGGAGATCTTCAGGCCAATGGAGGTAGATAAAAAAATGCCGAAAAATTCTGATTGAAAGATCAGCCTTAATATTTAAAAATTAGAAGTGTCGGTCTGAGCTTATCGAAGACCTTTTTATATTCAGTAATTAAAACGTCAACTCCCGATAAGTATCGGGAGTTGACGTTTTATAAATTCCGGGCTTTCCAACCACTTATAGGATCTGTTTTTATTCTGAAATCAAAATACCTTTTCCCCATTTACCCAGGTTTGCAATACCTTGATGTTTGAAATTTCATCTTCCGGCACTTTCATGATATTCTTTTCAAGAATGATAAAATCGGCAAATTTACCGGGTTCTATGCTTCCCTTTTCGTCTTCTTCAAAATTGCTGTAAGCAGCCCAAATTGTCATTCCGCGTAAGGTTTCTTCCCTTGAAAGGGCTTGTTCCATCATATATCCGCCATCGGGAAAATTTTCAAGGTCTTTTCTGGCCACCGAGGAATGAAAGGTATAAAACGGGCTTACCTCTTCCACCGGAAAATCTGTTCCCAAGGCGATAATTCCGGCCTGGTCAAGCAATTTTTTATATGCATAGGCACCTTGAATGCGTTCCGGTCCCAATCTATCCTCAGCCCAGTACATATCGCTGGTTGCGTGCGTAGGCTGTACAGAAGGAATTATATTTTTGCTGAAATATTTAAAATCCATTTCGTCGATTACCTGAGAATGTTCAACTCTCCACCGCCTGTTCTCATCATTTTTAAGCAATTCATCATAGGTTTTAAGTACAAGGCTATTTGCAGAATCCCCAATTGCATGGGTATTTAACTGAAATTTTGAATTGGCAATCCTTTTGGCGAACTCTTTAAAATCTTTCACCGGAGAAAGCAGTGCGCCGTAATGATCTGCACGATCTGAATAAGGTTCTTTTAAGGCAGCTCCCCTGGAACCAAGAGCGCCGTCCCCGTAAAATTTGAAGGAACGCACATTTAAACGTTCGGTTTTGAAAGGACCATTTTTCAGATAATAATCCAGATTCTCGGGAGTATTGCTTATCATAGCATATATCCTTATTTTGAATGTTCCTGCTTTATGGAGGCTATCCATTAATTGAATTGTTCTTCTGCCTATCCCGGCATCATCTACGGTGGTAAGCCCGTAACTAAAGCTTATTTTTTGAGCAGCCAACAGGGCGTCAACCTGTTCCTGTAAGGATGGTTCATCCTGGGCATTGGCGATCAAATCCATAGGATTGTCTATTAAAATCCCGGTGAGTTTGCCATTTTTAACTTCTATGGCACCTCCTTGTGCAGGAGTTTTTACTGTGATCCCCGCTTTGTCCAGTGCTGCCTGGTTTGCCAAAATTGCATGTCCGTCTATTCTGGTTACTGCAACCGGAGTGTTGGGGAATAAAATATCCAGCCTGTCCTTTGTTGGAAACTCTTTCACGTCCCAATCATTTTGGTCCCATCCCCTACCGGTGATAAAATCTAAATTGTGTAATTTTTGAAATTCCACAATTCGTGCAACTACTTCCTCAAAACTTTTTGTGCCGGAAAGGTCCACTTTTTGCTGTTGTAAGCCTAAGCCATAAAAATGGGCATGGGCATCAATAAATCCCGGAAGTATGGTTTTTCCCTGCGCATCAATTTGTTCTGTAAAATTGTATTTTTTCTGAAGTGCTTCAGTTGTACCTATTTCTAAAAATTTCCCGCCTTTAACCACAAAAGCTTCGGCGGTGCCAAAATTATCGTTAACTGTATATATTTCAGCATTGAATATGAGTAGATCGGCATCAATTTTTTGAGTAAAATTACACGAGATTAACATACTTCCTAAAATAAGGACAACTAATATTTTTCTCAACATATCTTTAAATTTTGATAAAAATAGAAAATGCGCCCCAAACGGGAGCGCATTTTCTATTTTTTATTGAATAAATTAACCCAATCCACGCAGTGATTCCAAAATAGAATCCCTAATACTTTCATTGGCTGCGGCTGCCAAAGCAACAGAAACGGCCAATCCTATCATTGCATAAGCGAAATCTTTTAATATCATTCTTCCGGCCTTTTTACGGTGCTTTTTGCCCTTTTTCTTTCTTGCAAGACTTATTGCGATTTCCCTACCGCCTATGATCCCCAGGAATACCCAGGTGGTACTCATTGGTACAGTACTTATAAAGAGTTTATAAATAAGCAGAATCACATAAGTTAAATCCACCAGCGTTGCAGCGCGGACATCGGATATCCTGATTTTTTCACTTACAACTCTTTGAATTTTATCTCCCCGCAGGTAAAACAAAAGTCCTAAACCTAAAAATATGCTAAGCGCGAATATTGAGAATTGGAACAGGTTTAATTGCCGAGGCAGGAATACCGCAATATTTGCTCCATCCTGCATAACCCATACAGCCCAAAGCGTTCCGCTCACAATCCATTGAATAGCCGTCCAGCTGTTATGGAATTTTCGACTCTTAAAAAACTTGCTTATAGCCTTATATGAAAGATACCATACCAAAAATGACAGAATAAATGCGAGGATATAACCTGTCCAACTCTTCCATATCACAGAGGTGATCCCGGAGGTATCGGCGCTAAATACACTTAAAATCAGAAAAGTAGTAGAAACCGGCATCCTCAGCCTGGTGAGGATCAACAGGATTAAAGGTGCTATTATTTGAAAGAAACTAAAGTTGACAGGGTGTGGATAATTTGTGCTTCCATCGGCCTTTAAAAGGCGTTGATAAGTTACATCTCCATCAAAATACAAATAACTAAAGAGGACTGTTACCAGAAAAATCCCCCCTATATACAGCCATAATACCCACCATTGTTTGTTCCTATTACTTTCAATAAAGGTTCCCAGGGATTGAATACTGTCATTGGCAACCGTTGCATAAGCGGCAAAAATAAAACCAAGCCACATTGCAGCCCGGGTATTCCCCGTAAATATTCCTGCAAGTATAATTCCACCTATTATTATGGTCAGAAATGTTTTTTCCTGAACCATGAATTCAAGAATATTCAAATACGGGCGTGACCTGTCACTTCGTGTAAATTTTTTTGCCATCTGAAAAGGGTATCAGTTAGAGAATGTAAAAAATTTGAATAAGCAAATTAAACATTGATTGTTGCCTGCAAAATTACATTTTATAAGTTTAAATAATAGTTTTAATATTATGTTAAATTTAACCAAAAATTTATAAATAATTTTTTTTAACTACCTGTTTATGAAATGTTTAAAATAAAATAGATATTTTATTTTAAACATTAAGATTGGCGTTCGGGGCATTAAGGTGCAAATTGAAGGAAAAGTTTATCTCATTTGCAACTTCCCGGGAAGATTTAAATTTATAGTTCCGACTTTGGCGAAGGAATAAAACTCGCTGCAATTACTTTTGGAAAGGATGTTTCAAAAATGAATTGTTTTTCGACTTAAAAACCGAAATACCTAAAGTTGAGTGGATCTCAATTTTAGGCATTTCGGTCTATTATTAAATTTTCGAAAGTGTTACCAATCAAATTTATAGGTGGCTCCCGCCAGAACCTGAATTCCCAGGACCGGATAATTGGACCAGCGTTGGTAACTATCGTTAAGAAGATTGTTTCCCTTTACAAAAATGGAAAGCTGATCATTAAATCTATATCCCGCATTCAAATTTAAATCGACAAAACTTTCCAGGGGCACATCTCCTCCAACAAGAAATTCCTCCCTGTCAAACCGCTCTCCGGTAAAAAACAGATTGGCGCCAGCAAACCATTTTTCGGTGATTTGATAATCGGCCAGTATGGAAGCTTTAAATTCTGGGAAATTCCATACTTCTTCCTCATTTTCAGGAGAATAGCTAAAATAAGTAGCATTCATTCCCAATTTGAAATTCCGCTTGACATCAACATTTATTTCTCCAAAAAAGGAAAGTGTATTAACATCATCATAAACCGTTTCAAAAGAATTCCCATAGGAATAGCCTTCAGAATTTGAAGGACTTCTAAGATTGTGAACAAATAAAGCCTTATTGATCTCAGATTCATAACTTCCGCGCAAATTATAGGCAATAGAGTTTGACAGTTTCCCTTTTGCTCCTATATATGCATCGTAGGTTTTATCTGTAGGTGTAATATTTAAGGTTGGGGAAACATAAGGATTTTCCTGGGCGAACTCATAGTAAGTATTTTGTTCCAGGCTTCCTTCCAGCCCTGCGTATGGAATAAAATATTCTCCTGCCATTCTATAACTGGCCTGAATTTGTGGATATATATAAAAACTATTATCACTGGTTTCGGCGTTGAGGGCGTAATAAAAAGAAGCTCCAAGGTTTACAGTAAGATCGTCCCTTAAGATCAACAAACTTGGCGTGATACCAAAATTCATCAGGTTGTAATCAATTTGGGCCGTGTTGTCAAATCCCCTGTCAAATTTTCCGTTAAGCACATCGGCAGTAAGTTTAGTGGTGATCAATTCCCCCGCTATATCTACTTCAAAAGTACCATCCGCCTTAAAATGATTTTCGGCAGAATTAAAAGAATCTCCGAAATACCTGTATTTCGCTGAAGCTTTTTCGAAGAATGAATCATATAATTCCAGGTTACCGCCTACATACGCCGAATAATAATTCTGTTGTGGATCTATCCCGCTGACCAATTCATCTGAAAAATTCATTCCTTCGGGCAAACCATACCAGTTAAATAACTGATGTTGTAAGCCCAGTTCAGTATTCCAGGAACTTTTCCGGTTTTTGGAATTGTAATTTAAATTGAGCTCGGTATCGTAAAATTTATCATCTAAACGCACATTTTCAATTCCACCCTGGGAAGAATTATGAGTGAGGAAAACCCCAAAATTATCGCTCTTGCTCACCTCAAAATTGCTATAAAATTCTGCAAGAATACTGGAATAAGTTCCAAAACCCAAGGTTACGTAATTGTCAAAAAGCTTAATGCGTTTTGCCTTTTCAACCGTTGTGGCGCGACCCTTGGACGGAGTAAAAGTTGATGCCACCGGAACTGAAAAAACACTGTACTTTACGGGTTTTTTCTCCAAACGCACAGAATCGCCAAGGGAGGGGGTTTCCTTTATTTTAGAGGCGTCGTTTACCGAAGGAGTGTATGGTTTTACCACGATCACGGTCTCGCTTCCCAAAGGTTTGTCCTGGGCAAAAAGAACCCCGCCGGATAAAATTGAAATTAAAAACAGGCTTCTTTTTATTGAAGGAATTTGCATATATATGTTCTTAAAGTTAGGATAAATTTTATTAATTGTTGGATTCTACAGAAGCATTTGTTTTGGCTTCCATCGCCTTGATCTTATGGAGTTCAGTTTGGGCTTCTTTTACCACCTCAGGATATTCTTTAAAGTTTTTGATCACATTATCCAGAATATAGGTGGCCTGGTAAGAATCCTTAAGTGCATAAAAGTTTTTGGCCATCAGCACCAAACCTTTTGCGCCGTAAAATTTATATCCGGAATAGTCCTTTGCCAGTTTTTGAACGGCTTCATTGGATGACTGGAAATTACTTGCTTTATTTTTAAAATAGGCATCATAATAAAGTGCTTCTGCTGCCAATTCTCCTGTTGCAATTTTCAACACCTCGGCATAAGCGGTTTTCGCCCTGCTTTCGTTTCCTGTTTCAAAAGCTGTCCGGGCTATAATTATTTGTGCATCGCTCTTTACGTTATTTTCTATGTTGGAATTGGCCAAAACTTTTTCGGCATAAGAGGCTGCCTGGTTCAAATCTTTTAATTCATAATAAGATTTCATCAAATTTGACTGTGCATAGATCACGTTTTGAGGAAAATCGGCTTCGCTCTCTAATCGTTTCAATAAAGGCAGTGCTTCTTTATAATTCCTTTTTTCCAGATAGATTTGAGACAATCTTGCAAGGGCTTGTTCAGAAAACTCACTTCGGGGTTTTTCAACAACAAATTTGTAATTCTTTTCAGCCTTCTCCTTTTTGTCGTCCCTAAAATACATTTGTGCCAAATAAAAATTACTTTTTAAGGAGTTTAGCCCATTTGGAAAACTTTGTAAATATTTTTCGAATCCTGATATTGCCCCACTTGTGTTATTATTGAGATATTGCTTTTCAGCTGCTTCAAAAGTGGTATTGTCCAGATCGGCATCGGTAACTTCAACAAAATCAACATTTTTAACCCAGGAAGCGTATTCATCTGTCCTTCCCAGATCTATGTAAACCAATCTTGCGGAAGTCACTGCCTGAATAGATTCCGGAGTTTCGGGATAATCGGCCACTACTTTCTTAAATCGTTCCAGGGCTTTATCATTTTGCCCGCTATTGTAATAGATCAATCCCTGCTTTAAGATAGCCTGCGGCACAAATGCGCTTCCGGGAACATCACGGATCAAACGATTATAGGTTTCATTGGCTTTGGAGGTGTTTTCCATTGCCAGATAGGTATTCCCCAATTCATATAAAGCATCGTCACGGTAGGAGGATCTTGGATATTTGTTCATAAATCCGCTCAGGTCCTCGATCTTACTGTCATTTCTGTTTACAAATCCGTAGCTGATGGCCTTTTGATAAGCGGCATAATCGGTATTTCCTAAATTCATTTGTACGGCCTGATTATACGCTTCCATCGCCGGCCAGTATTTACTGGTTACAAAATAAGTGTCGCCCAAACGGGTAAGTGCATCGTTCCTTCGTGCTTTGTCTTTTTCACTGTTCTTGGCATAGCGTTGAAAATAGTCAATGGCCCTTTCGTATTCCTTCAATTTAAAATAGGCATAGGCGATATTGTAATCCAGGTTTTCCATTTCCTTAGTGCCCTTTGCACCGCTCATTCCGGAAAACTCTTTATACCCAATTAAAGCCTCCTGTATCCTGTTCAGGTTAAAATCGCTTTCAGCTTTCCAAAAGGTCGCTTTTGCGGTGATTACAGGATCTCTTCGCTCAGTCAGGGATTTGTCGAAATTTATGCTCGCATCCCTGTAATTCCCTTGCTCATATAATTCAATTCCGTAGTAATACGCAACTTTCTGATAGGCTACCTTGTCGCTGAAGTTTCGGTTATTCTCCAGCAAATTCATAGCTTCCTTGTAATTTTTTGAGGTGATAAAAGAATCGATAAGCAGCGTTTCCATTTCCTCTTTTGAAGCTGAATTCGGGTATTTTGTGAGATAATTTATAAATACCTGAGATGGGCTGGTATAGCTGTTCCCTATTTCATAACCCAGTTTTGCATAATTTAAAAAGGCATCTTCCTGAATTTTAGCGTCAAAATCCATCTCACTCGCATTTTTGAACGCGTTAAGTGCCTGTTGCTTCTGATCTGAATCTAAATAAGATTGTGCAAGATGATAATAGGCATTTTGAGCAATGGCATTTTTCCCATCTATAATTTTATTGAATTCGGAAATTGCGCTTTCGTAATCCCCTTGCTTGTAATAAGCATATCCAAGTTGGTAATAATCGGTATTTGTCCATTTTCCGCGCAAACCTTTGTATTGCTTTAAATAAGGAATGGCTTTTTCGTATTGTTCGAGATTGAAATAACTCTCTCCAATAATTTTATTGAGTTGGGAGATCTCATTCCTGTTTGCGGTAGGAAGCTGCTCCAACCCCAGGGTGATGGCTTTTTCAAAATTTCCGAGTTTAAAATTCATATCGCTCTGGAAATAGGATAAATTCTCTGAATAGCGATCATTTTCCTTTACTTCTTCAAAAAGTTGGTTTGCCTCTTCATAATCATCACCTTCATACGCCATATACCCCAGATAATATTTTGCCTGAGATCCGTATTCCTTAGAATCCCTAACCTTGCTTAAATAGGTTTGGGCATCTTCATATTGGTTCGATTCAAAATAGGCATAGCCGTTGTTAAAATAATAACGATCCTTCTCTGCACGGCTCATCCCTTTTTCGTCCACCCTGTCATACCACTTTCTGGCGTGGGAATATTTTCCGGTTTGAAAATAATAATCGGCCACATCTATAAAGGCTGAATTGCGCTTGGTACTGGTAGGATAACGTTCTACAAAATTCTGCATCAGCTCATCGGCTCCGGGTTGTCCCAACCTAACTGCGGCATTGGCAATATAATAAGCACAATCTGATTCGATTTTTTCATCTTTAGTTTCCTCCTTTACGCTTTCAAACAATTTTTGTGCTGGCAGGTACTGTTGATTGTTGTACAATTCCAACGCCCTGTTGAAATTTACCATTTCATTTGTATAGATAGCAGATTGTTGAGAAAAAAGGGAAGTGATAACCAGGAAAAAAACAACAAATAAAGAAGCTTTGTCTCGTGTCATTAAAAAAATTTTAGGTTGGTGGATCAAAGATAATTAAACACTCATTTTATAACGCAACTAAAACCTGTTAATTATGTGAATGTTGAAAAATTGAAACATTCCCTGGTATTTTGTGTTTATTTGTTGCCGAAAAAGCCAGTTTGGGGTTTGGAGTTTGTCGTTTGTGGTTTGTGGTTTGGAGTAAAAAAAATGGATAATTCAAAAATCGGGAACCGAACTTTATTTATCAAAAAAAAAATGAATTTATTGGACAAGCTTTATAATGAGAGCGAGGTGTCGACCTTTGATAAAAAAACCCATTAAAAACCTTCAACAAAAAGCGTTTTAAAACGTTATCTATAAACAATCAGTACTTAAAGTGTCTAATATTAATCAAAACAACATAGTTTATTTGAAAATTAGCGGATTGAACAAGTTAAAAAATTTACCGTCTTGTATCACCAATAAAATTTTGGCCTCTTTTATTTTAGGCACTCAAAATTTTATGAACTGATTAGTTACTGTTATCCTTACAAATGAATTATTTTTGGCCCTTGAAAAAGAAGCCTGTTAGAAATCACCCGTTTTTTAAAGTCAGTTTCATACTTTTACCCCATAAAACCCAATACATGTCAGAAATCGTCCTCGAATTAAAAAATGCAGCAATCTACCAACGTGAAAGCCTGATCCTTTCTGAAGTTGATCTCACCATCAACAAAGGTGATTTTGTTTATTTAATAGGAAAAACCGGTACAGGTAAGAGCAGTTTTATGAAAACCCTTTATGCCGATCTACCTCTCACCGAAGGCGAAGGCACCATAGTAGATTATAATTTACGCACCTTAAAAGAAAAGGATATTCCCTTTTTAAGACGAAAACTGGGCGTGGTATTTCAGGATTTCAAACTTTTAAACGACAGGAATGTTCGGGATAACCTGATGTTTGTTTTAAAAGCCACGGGCTGGAAAGACAAACCCGCAATTGATAGAAAGATAGATGAAGTTTTGGATAAGGTTGGAATGAAAACCAAGGGTTTTAAATATCCTTACCAGCTTTCCGGGGGTGAACAGCAACGTATTGCAATTGCACGGGCATTGTTGAACGATCCTGAATTGATCCTGGCCGATGAGCCTACAGGAAACCTGGATCCGCAAACTTCGGTAGAAGTGATGGAGGTGTTACAGGAAATAAGCAAAAATGGGAAGACCATCTTAATGGCAACTCATGATTATGCCTTATTGTTGAAATATCCGTCTAAAACCTTAAAATGTGACGGGCAACGGGTTTTTGAGGTGGTACAAAAATCGCTTTAGAAAAGATAGAAAAATAACTGAAACTATTTCATATTTAGATATTTATTGTTTTTTATTGGTCATATGTAATTCGCATATCTTCATTGGTGTTTGCATCGAGTTTCCGTTATGCTCATTTCATAAAAAAATCCCGGACTCAATTTGAATCCGGGATTTTTTATGAAATATAATTGAAACTGTTAAACGATCTTATTTCGTTTACGATCAGCTTCTGTTAGATAAATCTTACGCAATCTGATAAATTTTGGGGTAACCTCAACATATTCATCTTTTTGAATATATTCCAGGGCTTCCTCCAAAGAAAATTTGATCGCTGGAAATATTTTTGCCTTATCATCTGCTCCGGAGGAACGTACGTTCGACATTTTTTTCATTTTGGTAATGTTCACAGCGATATCATCACGTCTGGAATTTTCACCAATTACCTGTCCTTCATAAATATCTTCTCCGGGCTCTACAAAAAAGCGACCCCTGTCCTGAAGTTTATCTATAGAATAAGGAATTGCTTTTCCTTTTTCCATAGAAATAAGAGAACCGTTTTGACGCTCTGGAATCCCTCCTTTTAAAGGTTGATATTCTTTAAATCTATGAGCCATAATTGCTTCTCCCGCAGTGGCGGTAAGCAATTGATTTCGCATCCCGATAATTCCACGGGAAGGGATCATAAATTGAATCACCATTCGGTCTCCTTTGGTTTCCATACTAACCAGCTCGCCTTTACGCATAGTCACCATTTCCACAGCTTTACCGGAAACATTTTCAGGTAGGTCAATTGTCATTTCCTCTACAGGCTCACATTTAACACCGTCAATTTCCCTGATAATTACCTGAGGTTGTCCAATTTGAAGTTCGTAACCTTCTCTCCTCATGGTTTCTATCAAAACAGAAAGGTGCATCACTCCTCGTCCAAAAACGATGAATTTATCTGCACTATCAGTCTCTTCCATCCTAAGGGCAAGGTTTTTCTCCAATTCCTTTGTCAGACGGTCTTTAATGTGTCGGGAAGTCACAAACTTTCCATCTTTCCCAAAGAAAGGTGAATCGTTAATTGTGAACAACATACTCATTGTTGGTTCGTCTATGGCAATAGTTTTTAAGCCTTCAGGATTTTCAATATCGGCAACAGTATCGCCTATTTCAAAACCTTCCAGTCCTACTATAGCACATATATCACCGGCTTCTACTTCCTGTACTTTTTTCTTACCCAAACCTTCAAAGGTAAAAAGCTCTTTGATCTTGGTTTTTTTGATGCTGCCATCGCGTTTAACAAGCGCTACCTGCATTCCATCTTTTAATTTTCCGCGTTGTAAACGACCAATGGCGATACGTCCCGTAAAGGAAGAAAAGTCAAGAGAGGTGATCAACATTTGCGTGGTTCCTTCTGAAACTTTTGGTGATGGAATGTGTTCCAAAACCATATCCAGTAAAGGTTCTATATTATCGGTTTGCAAGCTTGGATCATCGCTCATCCAGTTATTTAATGCCGAACCATAAACGGTTGGGAAATCGAGTTGCCATTCTTCAGCACCCAATTCAAACATTAAATCGAATACTTTTTCATGCACTTCTTCCGGAGTACAGTTTGGTTTATCAACTTTATTGATCACCACACAAGGTTTTAAACCCAGGTCAAGCGCTTTTTGAAGCACAAAACGTGTTTGTGGCATAGGACCTTCAAAGGCATCCACCAAAAGCAGAACCCCATCAGCCATATTTAATACCCGCTCTACTTCTCCACCAAAATCGGCGTGACCGGGAGTATCAATAATATTGATCTTAGTATCTTTATATACTACGGAAACGTTCTTAGATGTAATGGTAATGCCCCTTTCTCTCTCAAGATCATTATTATCCAAAATAAGATCTCCCCTGTTTTCATTGTCACGGAAAAGATGGCAATGGAACATAATTTTATCAACCAGAGTAGTCTTACCGTGGTCAACGTGTGCAATAATTGCAATATTTTTAATCTTTGTCATATAAACGCCTGATTTTTAAGGCTGCAAAAGTACTGCTATTTATTTGAAATTACTATTCTCATTTTGTTTAATTCCAAAATATCCCGAAACCTTTT
>JAENXB010000343.1 GCA_016649785.1 Flavobacteriaceae bacterium | reverse complement strand
TGCAAAAATGCGGTTCATCTCTTCTTTAAAACCAAGATTTAGCATCTTGTCGGCTTCATCAAGAACAAGTGTTTTAATACCCGATAAATGTACTGCCTTCGATTCTACCAATTCCAACAACCTGCCTGGTGTGGCTACTAAAACGTTAACACCCTGCAAACCTATCATTTGTGGATTGATGGAAACACCTCCATAAACTGCCATCGACCGAATGGGTTTCGCAAGCCCTGAAGCAAAGGTTTGGAACACCTCCAGAACCTGCACCGCCAACTCGCGCGTTGGTACCAACACCAAAACAGTTACATGCCTGTTTTTTGTAACCAAATCGGCTTGTAAATTCATTAACAAAGGCAATACAAAACTTGCTGTTTTGCCCGATCCTGTTGCGGCAATGCCCAGCACATCTTTCCCGTTTAAAATAGCAGGAATGGCGGCTTCCTGAATTGGAGTTGCTTTGGTGTAATTCTTTCCGGACAATAAATCCAGTAACGATTTTGTTAATCCTAAGTTCGTAAATGACATGCTTGTTTTTCCCGATTAAATGATAGTAAATTTCCTGCGGCAAATATACTCAAAATAGAATAAGTGGGTTTTCTGCAAAAGAGGGTTTGACTTATTGAAAACGCGAAAGACGAGGTGGTAGATTATAAAGGGGCGAATACAGTCTAGGCAACTTGAAGGGCTTTCCTGGATTTTCGGTAGAGGTATGAATTAAAAATATTCCTCCTGGCAAAGCGAAATTGCTTATCCGAATTAATCAATTTTGTAAATACGGATTTAGAAACGCCAAAGTATTCATAGCTTGTACCATCAAGAAAGGTCACTTCCAGTAATTGTCCTTTATGCTGAAAGTCGGCGATACCCGATTTGATGGTGGTGTCTGTGTATTCTTCCAAATTATTCGCTAATGTTTCAGGGGCGATGCTTACAAGAAAATGATAGCCATCGATAATTTGGCGGCTTTTTATTTCGGCTTCTGTAGCTTTGTCGTCTCCTGGCTGAAATTTATCAGGATGCCATTCTTTTACTAAATTCCGATAGGTAGTTTTAAGTTTCTTAAGATCTGTGTCTTGATCAACATTAAACAACTTTTTGTACTCATTAATACGTTTCATCTCATTTACTTTTTTATGCTTGATTTAAAAACACGATTCCTGTTTACTTAAAATCAATTCGGGTTTTTAAATCGAGCGGCGAAAGTACATCTTATTTAGGATTCTGAGCGGAATTATTTTCAGGTGTTAATTTATGCGTTATTTCAGCGGGTTAAAATGAGGTTTTTGGAGTGGGATATTATGGCGTAACCCGAAGGGAAACAAAGTAAGGCTTCTACTTTCCTTTTGAAAAGACGGAATACTCTCCAGGCCAGCTCGAATTGTTTGTAACGGAAAAAAAGAAGCAGCGCCCTTGTTTTGCCCGATTAAAAGAATACTTTTGCCGCTGCTTTTAGGGCTTGGCTTCCACCTGCCTGACCAAGCAAAACCCTTATCATTTATTTGGTAAGGGTTTTTTTATGGGATTTTGTATAATTTAAATCTACCAAAAAGTGTCACCAGCGGGGTATTCGGCAATATTTACAATAATTTGTTCCACATTTTAAATGTCGCAAAAGGACTTATAGCATCCTTTTCCCCTGGCAGGAGGAGTGCCCCTATAATTATCGGGGCGGTGCGTTAAGAATCAGAAGACGAGGTGGTTGAACCTAATAGGTGCAATAACAAAATTAAATCTACCACCCCGACCTGTGTAAACCGGGCCACCTCCCGATTTTCGGCACAGGCTCGCCTTAAAAGAAGAAGGCGGGGAAAGTTTGTATTTCATTTATTATTTTGTAGTCCAAACTTGAATAGAACGATTTCTTCTCCCGGTGAAGGAGCCGGCATGCCGGCAAGGAGTACCCTGACATTTAC
>JAENXB010000266.1 GCA_016649785.1 Flavobacteriaceae bacterium | reverse complement strand
CTGCTTTTACTTCCGCAATTTTCGCTTCATCCTCAAAATTGGTGATCACCCGGTTAATTAGATCTACAATTTTGGCCATATCGTTTTCTTTGAGTCCACGCGTGGTAACTGCTGGTGTCCCGATCCGGATCCCTGAAGTCACAAACGGGGATTTATCGTCAAAGGGTACCATATTTTTATTGACGGTGATCTCGGCTTTTACCAATGCTTCTTCGGCTTGTTTTCCCGTAATGTTTTTATTTCGAAGGTCGATCAACATCATATGGTTATCTGTTCCCCCGGAAATTACGTGGTAATCTTTATCCATAAATGCCTTGGCCAAAGCTTTTGCGTTTTTCTTCACCTGTACGGTGTAATATAAAAACTCATCGGTAAGTGCTTCACCAAAAGCAACCGCCTTGGCAGCAATGATGTGCTCTAACGGGCCGCCCTGGTTTCCAGGGAAAACAGCGCTATCAAGCAATGCCGACATTTTTTTAAGATTGCCGTTTTTCAATTTTTGTCCGAAAGGATTTTCAAAATCCTCTCCCATCATAATAACCCCTCCACGTGGCCCACGCAGGGTTTTATGGGTTGTGGTTGTAACTACATGGCAATGAGGCAAAGGATCACTTAACAGCCCTTTAGCGATAAGTCCTGCAGGATGAGCTATATCGGCAAACAAGATCGCGCCAACGCTATCGGCTATTTCCCTGAATTTTTCAAAATCCATTTCCCTGGAATAAGCTGATGCTCCCGCAATTATCATTTTAGGTTTTTCTTTTTTGGCAATTTCGGCCATTGCATCATAATCTATCAACCCGGTTGCCTGGACTACTCCGTAAAATACCGGCTGATATAACCTTCCAGAAAAATTTACGGGAGAGCCATGGGTTAAATGCCCGCCGTGAGAAAGATCAAATCCTAAAAATTTATCGCCCGGATTCAGGCAAGCGTGAAAAACTGCGGTGTTAGCCTGTGATCCGGAATGCGGTTGCACATTGGCATATTCGGCGTTGAAAAGTTCCTTCAAACGGTCTATCGCAAGGTTTTCTACCTGGTCCACCACTTCGCAACCGCCATAATAACGTTTTCCGGGATAACCTTCGGCATACTTATTTGTAAGTACAGATCCGGCGGCTTCCAGCACCTGTTCGCTCACAAAATTCTCACTTGCAATTAATTCCAAGCCGTTAATTTGACGGTTTTTCTCTTCTTTTATCAAATCAAAAATCTGCGTATCTCTTTGCATATTAATTTTTTACGTTAAATATTCCTCAAAAGTAATAATTTCTACCGGTTAATTGCTGGAAAATAATACATTTGAAAAATCTCATTAAAGAATAAAACTTAAAAATATATGTCAATTACAGCAAATGATCCAAAGAGAAAAACGTGGTTGGACACACCTAAGGATACTGATTTCCCTATTCAAAATATCCCTTTTGGAGTATTTTTGACCAGGGATGATATTATCACGATAGGGACCCGGATTGGCGATTATGCTATTGATTTGGGCGCATTGCACCAGTTAGGTTATTTTGAAGGAATCCCATTAACCGATGATATTTTTTTACAGGATACTTTAAATGATTTTATTTCTGATGGAAAAAAAACCTGGCGATTGGTAAGAAACCGGATTGCTGATATTTTTGATGCTGAAAATTCTAAATTGAAGGAAAATAAGGATCACCGAAATACAGTGCTCTTTACCTTAGATGAAATCGAGATGCAATTGCCCGTTCAGGTTGGCGATTATACCGATTTCTACTCGAGTAAAGAACACGCCACTAATGTTGGGACCATGTTCCGGGATCCGGAAAATGCACTTTTACCTAATTGGCTACACATGCCTGTGGGGTATCATGGAAGGAGTTCTTCCATCATCCCATCCGATATTCCCGTTCATCGTCCGATTGGTCAAATCCTGCCAAAAGGCGCAAGCCAACCTGTTTTAGCCCCTTCAAAACGGGTTGATTTTGAGTTGGAAATGGCATTTATCACCACCGATGCGAACGTATTGGGAGAACCAATCCCTATTGAAGAAGCGGAAGATTACATCTTTGGAATGGTGCTGTTTAACGACTGGAGTGCGAGGGATATCCAGACATGGGAATATGTTCCACTCGGGCCGTTTTTGGCAAAAAACTTTGCCTCTTCTGTTTCCCCATGGATTGTTACGCTTGATGCTTTAGAACCTTTCAGGACAACCGGGCCAAAACCTGAAAAAGAACTGCTACCCTATCTTCAGTCTAAAGGAAAAAAAGCTTTTGACATAAAACTGGAAGTTGCGCTAAAACCAGAAAATAGTGAAGAAACCACTGTTTCAAAATCCAATTTTAAATATATGTATTGGAATATGAGCCAGCAACTGGCACATCATACCGTGAACGGATGTCCGGTAAACTCAGGAGATATGATGGGTTCCGGAACTATTTCCGGCCCTACCCCGGATTCCTACGGTTCTATGCTTGAACTTTCCTGGAAAGGTGAAAAACCAATAAAATTAAACGATGGAAGTGAACGCAAATTCATTGAAGATAACGATACGGTAATTATGCGGGGTTACTGTGAGGCTAAAGATCGCAGAATCGGTTTTGGAGAGGTCAGAACCAAACTTCTTCCGGTCTTTGAACCCAAGAAAAAATAAAGAACATATTCATTAAAAACAAATAAGCCACCAATTCAATAATATTATTGAATTGGTGGCTTATTATTATCCAACAAATTCATTGAGCTTTTCAGATTGAATGCTGCTGTGAGAAGCATCAAAAACAACTTTCCCGTCTACAATAACAAGGAGTTGCGGGCTCTGATGAGGTACATTAAACCTGGATGCAATTTTATTTGAAATATCCCTGTAAGCTATCAAATCCAGAAAATACAATTTTATCTGCTCATCTTTAAGGTCATAGGATTGCTCAAATTGCCTTAAAACCATACGGCTAATTCCGCAGCTGGTGGAATGTTTGAGGATGGCTACCGTTTGTTTTTTGGATATTTCAGCTATTTCGTCCAAAGTTTCCATCTCGGTAAGTTGAATCCATGGTACTGTTTTTATTTCAGCTTTATCCGTGTCTTTTTCGCTTTTAAATATTTTATCAAAAAATCCCATCTCGTTTTATTTATTAGACTGTAAAAGTAATGTTTTCAGTTTTAAAATATTCCTCAATGAACTACCTCGAGGCAGAGCCATCGAGGTATCAAAACAAACGTAATTGATTTCTATGTATCTCTTTATAGTTCGATTTTCCTTGATTTTGGAGATATTTCTTGATCACTTCCTCATTAGCATACTGTCCTACGGTG